>JAISEY010000004.1 GCA_031263865.1 Endomicrobium sp. | reverse complement strand
GGGAAATTATATTTTATAAGTAAATCTTTAACTTCTTCCTCAACTAAATCTATTAATTCCTTATCATCAACAGCATCACATTTATTTAAAAAAACAACTATTGATGGAACATTTACTTGTCTTGCTAATAAAATATGTTCTCTTGTCTGAGGCATTGGCCCATCCAATGCACTAACAACTAAAATTGCACCATCCATTTGTGCAGCTCCAGTAATCATATTTTTTATATAATCTGCATGTCCAGGACAATCTATATGAGCATAATGCCTATTATCTGTAGAATATTCTACATGACTAACAGATATAGTAACTATTTTTTTCTCATCTCTTCTACCTTGAGATTCAGAAGCTTTTGCAACTTGATCATATGTTATATATTCAGCTAAGCCTTTGCTTCCTAAAACTTTTGTTATAGCTGAAGTTAATGTAGTTTTCCCATGATCAACATGACCTATAGTTCCTATATTAACATGTTGTTTATTCCTATTAAATTTTTCTTTTGCCATTTTATACACTCCCTAAATTTTATTACAATATTAAATAATATATTAACATATTAATAAAAATAATCACAAAAAATACAGACAAAAAGCCGAGAGCGGGAATCGAACCCGCGATCACCTCCTTACCAAGGAGGTGCTCTACCACTGAGCCACCTCGGCAAAACAATAACGAAAAAAGCGGGAGACGGGAATCGAACCCGCATGTCCAGCTTGGAAGGCTAGAATACTAACCATTGTACTACTCCCGCTCTCAATATAAACCCAATAAATGGGGATGGATGGATTCGAACCACCGAAGAGACAAGCTCGCCAGATTTACAGTCTGGTGCATTAATCCGCTCTGCCACATCCCCAACACAAAAATAAAATGTACAAACATGTTTTTAAGAATTGTACAATAAAGGACATTGCGTGTCAATGTATTATAAATAATTTGTAAATACAATAAGTTTTTATAATATAGTATTTATAAAATTTATTAAAATTATTATAATATCTTAAAAATGAAAAAATACTATTATATTCATACATTTGGTTGCAAAGTAAATCAATATGAATCACAATTAATTTCAGAAAAGTTTGAAAATGATGGATTTGAACGTACAGAAGTTATTAACAATGCAAATATTGTTATAATAAATTCATGTACAGTGACAAAAAAAGCTGATAAAAAATGTATAAATTTTTTGAAAAAAATTCTAAATTTACAAATAAAACAAAAAATAATACTTACAGGATGTCTTGCAAAAAACAAAACGTTTGATATTTCAAATATATCAACTAATATTGAAGTTATAAAAAACAAATCATTGCTTTTCAATAAAAAAAAACAAATTATTTCATCATTTTATAAACACTCTAGAGCTTTTTTAAAAATACAAGATGGGTGTTGTAATTTTTGTTCTTACTGTATAATACCATACATTAGGAACGTATCATGGAGTAAAGAAGAAAATGAAGTTATATTAGAAATTATAAAATTAGTAAAACTTGGATATCTAGAAATAGTATTAACTGGTATAAATATAGGAAAATATCAAGGAGGTCTTTCATATTTAATTGGAAAAATAGTAAAAATACCATTTAATTTTAGAATAAGAATTTCATCAATAGAATTAACTGAAATTGATGATAAATTAATAGATATTATTAAATCAAACACAGATAAAATATGCAATCATTTACATATACCATTACAATCTGGAAGTGATGAAATTTTAAAAAATATGAATAGAAAATATTCAATAAAAATATTTGAAAAAAAAATAAATAAAATAATAAATTCCTTACAAGATGTAACATTAACAACAGATGTAATAACAGGTTTCCCTGGAGAAACATATAAAAATCATAAAGAAACATGTTCTTTTATCAAATTAATTCCTTTTTCAAAAATTCATATTTTCAGATATTCCGATAGAAAATATACAAAAGCATCAAATTTAATACATAAAATACATGAAAATGAAATAAAAGATAGATCAAATGATTTATTTAAAATAAATCTTATTAAAAAAAAAATATTTATAAAAGAAAACATAGGAAAGATAAAAAAAGCAATAAAGTTAAAATCAAATGAAGCATTAACAGATAACTACATAAAAACAAAAGTTGATAATAATAAAAAATATAATAACTGTTTCTTTGAAATTAAAATTACAGAAGATTCAAAAATTTAAAATTTCATTTTTTTATAAATTTTTTAATCTATTAAAAGTATTACATAAATGATACAACATAATTTTAAATCATATTATTTTTTTTACAATTTATTAACATATCTTTCATGACATAACAAATACTTTCAGCAATTTCACTTGCAATAACACCTATCTGTCCTTTGTTTTTTTCAACATATTCTCCAGAAAGGCCATGAATAAAAACAGCAAATTTCGAAGCATCAAATGGATCTTTTATGATATTTATAAAAGATGCAATGACACCAGTTAAAATATCGCCGCTACCAGATATAGCCATAGCTGGAGTTCCTGTTTTATTTTTATAAAATTTTTTATTTGATATTACAATAGTATTTTTTCCTTTTAAAACACAAATAATTTTATTTGTGTTAACATATCTTGAAATTATTTTTTTTTTTTTTTTTTTTATTATTTTTATAGGAATATTCAAAAGTTTAGATAATTCACCAATATGAGGAGTTATTATAAGTTTAGCTTTTATATTTTTAAATTCTGTTTTAAAATTATAACATGATAAACCAGATGCATCTAATATTATTGGTAAACTTAAAGACATAAGTATTTTATCAATAAATTTTTTTAATACAATATTATCACATATTAATCCAGGCCCTATCACAATAGATGAAACATTTCTTAATTTTACAAAATTAATTATATCATCAACTGTTTTATAAATATATAACATAATTTCAGGTTTAAAAACTGATAATACACTATTAATAAAATCATTTTTCACAGCATATGTTACAAGCCCTGCTCCAGAATATAATGCACCAATACAAGACAATAAGCCTGCTCCAGGCATTATTTCAGATCCAGCTATAACTAAAACATGTCCATAATTATACTTATAACTATCACGTTTTCTTATAAATTTTATTATGTTTTTTTTTATTTCATGTTTTTTCATCTTTATAATATAAAACAATTTTTAAAAAATTATTGCAACAGCTATTGCATATTTAGAATTATGAGATAGTGAAATTTTTATTTTTTTATATTTTTTATTTTTTATATACACTTCAGGTTTGCCATCTTTTTTGTTTTTAATAGAAATAGAAAACATATTTATCTTTCTTGTTGATTTAAATATTTTTAAAACAGCTTCTTTCGCGGCAAAACGTACAGCAAAATGTTCTGCAGGATTTTTTTTAGATAAAGAATATATTATTTCATTGTCAGTAAAAATACGTTTTAAATAATTTTTATTATTTAAATATTTTTTAAACCTTCTGATTTCTTCAATATCAATACCTATTGATTTCATTTTTATAATAACCACAAATTTTTAAATTTAAAAACATAATATAAAATCTATTCAACAGTAACAGACTTTGCCAAATTCCTAGGATGATCTATATCACACTTCTTAAAAACTCCAATATAATATGCAAGAAGTTGTAATGGAACTATAGAAATAATTGGTGATAAGTAATCATTAATTTTAGGAATATAAATCACATAATCGCTTTTATTCTTAATTTCTATATTTTTTTCATTTGTTATTAATACAATAGTCCCATTTCTTGCTTTAATTTCTTCTATATTTGAAATTATTTTCTTATATACTTTGCTTTTTTTTATAGCTATAAAAACTACTATCATAGATTTATCAACTAAAGCTATTGGACCATGTTTCATTTCTCCAGCAGCATAACCTTCAGCATGTATATAAGAAATTTCTTTAAGTTTTAATGCACCTTCCAAAGCTATAGGATAATTTAAATTTCTACCTAAATATAAAAAATTTTTTTTCCCTTTTATTTTTTCAGCAATATTTATTATAGATTTTGTATTTTTTAAAATTTTAAAAATTTTTTTTGGAACATCCAATAATTCTACAATTATTTTTTTAAATTCATGATTATTAATAATTCCTTTTTTATTTGATAGTTCAAATACTAATAAATATAAAATTACAAGCTGTCCAATAAATGCTTTCGTTGATGCAACTCCTATTTCTTGTCCACATTTAGTAAAAATTGTTTTGTCAGCTTCACGACTCAAACTTGAATTCATAACATTGCATATTGCAAATGTTTTACATTTTTTATTTTTAGCAAATCTTAAAGCTGCCAATGTATCTGCTGTTTCTCCAGATTGAGAAATAACTATAACCAAAGTATTTTCATTTAAAATTGGATTTCTATATCTAAATTCAGAAGCAATATCAACTTCAGTGCGTATATTTGCAAAATTTTCAAATAGAAGCTTTGCGATAAGGCCAGAATGATATGATGATCCACACCCAATTATATAAATATAAGATATATTTTTAATTATATTTTTAAAAAATTTAAATTCATTTTCATAGTTTTTGTTTTTATTTAGACAAATTACATCTTTTAAAATATTTTTAATTACATATGGCTGTTCAAAAATTTCTTTTAACATAAAATGTTTATATTTGTTTTTTCTTATATATGAACAGTTTTCATCTTTTATAGTTTTTATCTGCATATTTTTAATATTATTTTCTATATCTCTTATAATTATGTTATTCTTTTTTATTTCTGCTACATCCCCATTTTTAAGAAATACAATTTTTTTTGTATATTTAAGTATTGCAGAGACATCAGAAGCTATAAAATTTTCTTTATCACCAACACCAATAACTAAAGGAGACTCATTAACAGCACATATTATTCTATCAGGTTCATTTTTACATATCAAAGCAAAAGCATATGACCCTTTAACTTCACGTAAAACATTTCTAACAGCAGAAAACAAATCATTTTTATAATTTTTTTTTATTATATGAACAATAATTTCGGTATCAGTATCAGAAACAATTTCTTCATCATTAATACAATATTTTTTTTTCAATTCAATGTAATTTTCAATTACACCATTATGAACAATAGCAATATTTTTTGTGGCATCAGTATGTGGATGAGCATTGTTTCTTGATGGTTTACCATGTGTAGCCCAACGAATATGACCAATGGAAATATTTGATCCAATTTGGTGTTTTAATATAATTTTTTTAAGATTTACAAGTTTCCCAATACTTTTTTTTATTAATATTTTTTTATTAAAAATTGTTGCTATTCCAGATGAATCATATCCTCTATATTCAAGTTTTTTTAATATATTAAAAACTATTTTGATTGAATTGTTTTTTTCACCTATATATCCAGAAATACCACACATTTAATAATCCTTTTTAATACAAATTGCAGTAAAATATTATATATATACAATAATTTCTTTTTCTATACTATATGCAATGTTTTTAGCAATTTTTTCAATTTTTTTATAATCTTCTCCATCAACCATAATTCTAACAATGTTTTCTGTACCTGAATATCTAACAATAATACGTTCATGTTTTTTTAAAGATTTTTTATAATTTTCAATAAGCTTAGATGTATACGTAAGCTTTTTAAATGGAATTTTTGCATTAACTGTTTTATTTATAATAATTTGTGGTTTTTTTTTAAATACATCCATAAATACTGACATTTTACTATTAGTATCACATAAAGCAGAAAGCATCATAATAGCACTCAACATACCATCACCTGTAGGTAAAATATTTCTAAATATAAAATGGCCAGATTGTTCTCCTCCAAAATATGCTTTATTCTTTTCCATACTTTGAATAATATATTTATCTCCAACATCAGAAAATATTATATCAATGTTTTTAGATTTTAAAAATGTTACAAAACCAATATTTGACATTAAAGTTGTAACTAAAATATTGTTAATTTTTTTTTTTTTAACCAACCATAACATCATAGATGCTAAAAAAAAATCACCATCTTTTACATTTCCGTTTTCATCAATACATATTAGTCTATCAGCATCACCATCAAAAATAAATCCACAAAACGCTTTATACTTTTTTACAGCATTGATAGTTTTTTTAGGAAATAATACACCACAATTCAAATTTATATTTTTACCATTTGGACTAGTATTTAATGCAATAACATCAGCTCCAAGTTTTTTTAAAATACTAGGAGCATATTTATATGAAACACCATTTGCACAATCCAAAATTATTTTTTTACCATTAAGATTCTTTCCAGTAAAATTTTCCAATATAAAACTTTTATAAATATTTATTTTTTTTTCACGAATAAATACATTTTTTGTTTGTTTGTAAATATTGATACTATCGTTATTTTTTATAGCAAGTTTATTATTTATTTTTTTTTCAATTTCAAGTTCAATTAAATCATCAATTTTTATTCCATTATAATTAAAAATTTTTATTCCATTATCAATGTATTCATTATGACTAGCAGATATAACAATAGCAACTGAATAAACACCTTCTTTAAGAAATAGAGAAGCAGATGATGTAGGCATAATTCCACAAAAAATTGGAGTTGCACCCATATCTATAATTCCATATGCAATATTTTTTTGTATTCTTTCTCCAGATTTCCTTGTATCACGTATTATAAGAACTGGCTTGACATTACCAAAAAATTCAATAATCGACATACCAATAATTCTAAGAGTAATATTATCAAAAGGAAATTTAGAAGAATTGCCTCTGATCCCATCAGTACCAAAAAATTTCATTTTATATTTTTACCATTTACAAAATTAATTTATATTAATAATGTTTCTTTTGAACATTTTAATTATATTTAAAATATCAACTGTTTCTTTAACATCATGAACTCTTAAAATATTGGCACCATATAGTGCAGCAATAAAATTCATTGTAACAAAAGAAAATTTACTATTATTCCCAGATATTGATTTTATAAAATTTTTTCTAGAAACTGCACCTACAACAACACCTATAGACGAAAAAATATTCATATTTTTTATAAGTTCAATATTATGTTCAACACTTTTTCCAAAACCTATACCTGGATCAACAGCAATGTAATCATCTTCAACTCCAAAATTATTTAAATACTTTTTTTTCAAATTTAAAAAATTATAAATTTCAGAAACACAATTTTTATATACAGGATTTATTTGCATATTTTTAGGTATACCTCTCGTATGCATTATTATTATTCCTGTTTTTGTATTAGAAATAAGCTTTGCTAATTTTTCTCCACCATATTTAAGTGCAAAAATATCATTTATTATATCCGCACCCTCTTCAATTGCAATTTTTGCTGTTTCATATTTATACGTATCAATAGAAATTGGAATACTGACGTTTTTCCTAATTTTTTTTAAAGCTGGAATAACTCTATTTATTTCAATTTTTACATCTAACATATCAGAACCTGGTCTTGATGATTCCCCACCTATATCTATTATTTTTGCGCCATTCTTTTCAAATTCAATAGCTCGTTTACAAGCAAGATCAGGGTTTATAAACCCATCACCCGAAAAAGAATTTAAATCCATATTTATAATACCCATAACGACTGGATTAGATATATCAATTTCACAATTTTTGTATTTAAATTTTTTTTCATTACATAATGTTATTGATTTTAATTCAACAGCCAATCTTTTTAAATCAGAAAAACACTGAATTTCAAGCTTTTCTATCAATTTATTTATTTTATATGAAGAAACAAACAATACAACATCAGAAACACCTTTTTTAAATTTACTTATATCTTTGTTTATAGCAACATCAGAACCAATAGAAATAGCCTCTTGTTTTAAAATATTAGCAGATATATTATCTATTTTTTCAATAATTATTATATTAAAAATTCCTTTTTTTATAAAAGATTCATAAACAGAATTATGACATTTTGTCTTTTTTATAATATCAATAAGATCATTAATATTGTTAATAACAGCTTTTCTCACAAACATTTAATTTCCTAAAATTATATTAAAATATATAATCATTTTTTCAAAAGATTCATAGCTTCAGATCTAACATTAAAATTTTTTAAAAATATACCACGTATACAAGAAGTAACTATTTCTGAATTATCCATTCTATTAATAAAATTCATTGACATACATAAATGTTTTGCATAAATAACAACAATAACTCCACATGGATCAATTAATTTATCAATCATATTTGCAATTTGTTCTGTTAATTTTTCTTGAAGCTGCAATCTCATAGAAAAAACATTAATTAATTCAGAAAATTTTGAAAATCCTAATATATTTCCTTTTTTTGGAATATACGCTATATTTACGTCACCAAAAAATGGTAACAAATGATGTTCACATAATGAATAAAAAGATATGTTTTTAATAAAAATGATATCATTTATATTTGCAACTGTAAAACAAGAAGTAAATTTAGTAGGATCTATTAAATTACCAGATAACGCAGTTTTATAAAATTTAGCAACTCTCTTAGATGTATCATTAACATATTTGTCATTAATATTATAACCAAAAGATTCAAGCAAAAGTTTTATTGCTTGTTCAGTTTTTCTTATAGAAAATTTATACATATTCATTTTTATTTAAAATCATCAATTTTTTTTAAATAATATTTTATAAGATTTTAAAGGAATATTCCCCTTTTTAATAATAAAATTCAATTCTTTCCCAGTAAGTTCTTCTTTTTCAATTAACTTAATTGCAACATTATTTAAAATAATTATGTTATCACTAATTATGTTTAATGCTTTTTCTTCTGCTTTGTTAATAATATTTTTAATTTCTTCATCTATAGTTTCTAAAATTTTATTTGAATAATTTAGATCTTTCGAAATTCCTTTACCTAAAAAAACTTCTTGATCAGGTTCAGTAATCGTGACAGGACCAATTTTATCACTCATTCCATAAGTAGTAACCATTTCAGTAGCAATTCTTGTAGCTTCAGAAATATCAGAAGAACTTCCAGTAGTAATTTGAGAAAAAACAAGTTTTTCAGCAACACGACCAGCAAGAAGTATAACAATCATATTTAGACAATCATTTTTTGATACTGAATATTTATCTCTCTCAGGAAGTTGTATTGTAAAACCCAAAGCATAATTTCTTGGAATTATAGAAACTTTATAAACAGGATCAGTATTTGGTAATAATTTTGCAACAATAGCATGTCCAGCTTCATGATAAGAAGTAACTTTTTTTTCTTCATAAGATAAAATACAAGATTTTCTTTTAGGTCCAATAGTAACTTTATCTATTGCATCTTCAATATTATCAATATTTACAAATTCTTGATTTTTTCTAGCAGCCAAAATAGCAGACTCATTAATAATATTTGCAAGATCTGCACCAACAAAACCATAAGTACTTCTAGCAATAATTTTTAGATCAACTTTAGGATTTAATTTTATTTTTTTTGAATGCAAAACTAATATTTCTTCTCTTTCTTTTAAATTAGGTTTTGATATGATCACATGTCTGTCGAATCTCCCAGGTCTTAAAAGAGCTGGATCCAATACATCTGGCCTATTTGTTGCAGCAATTAAAATAACATTGCTATTTGTATCGAATCCATCCATTTCGACAAGAAGTTGATTTAGTGTTTGTTCTCTTTCATCATGACCTCCTCCAACACCAGCAAATCTATGTCTTCCAACAGCATCTATTTCATCTATAAATAATATACATGGTGAAAATTTTTTACCTCTTTCAAATAAGTCTCTTACTCTTGAAGCACCAACTCCAACAAACATTTCAACAAATTCTGACCCACTAGATGAAAAAAATGGGACATTTGCTTCACCAGCAACAGCTCTTGCAAGTAAAGTTTTCCCTGTTCCAGGTTCACCACAAAGCAAAACACCACTTGGAATTTCTCCACCAAGTTTTTTAAATTTTCCTGGATTTTTTAAAAAATCTATTATTTCTTGTAACTCTTCTTTTGCTTCATCACAACCAGCAACATCTTTAAAGTAAACTTTTTTTTCATTGTTTTTATCACTTATATTTTTTGCTTTTGATCTACCAAATGATATAGCTTTTTTACCACCAGAACTAATACTACGCATAATCCAAGTTAATAATAAAATAAATAAAACTGTAGGACCCCAATTCATAAACATTTGCATAAACAACCCATTATCAACAACAGATGAAAACATTTGAACATTGTTTTTTTCTAAATCACTAACAAGATTGTAATCTTTTAATGGTATTGTTTTAAATTTTTTTAAAATTTTATCATCTTCAAACTTACCTCTAATTAAATTTTTAGAAATAAAAACTTCTTTAATTTTCCCACTTCTAATGTACTGCTTAAACTGAGAATATCTTATTTCTTCTTCATTTGTTTTTTTTGTTGTATTTACAAGAATAAAAATTACAGATCCTAACATTATCCAAAAAAATATAAACCATATTTTTTTTTTGTTCATTTAATTAAACTCCTATCATACAATTGCATTTAAATACTAATATTTAGTTTTATTTATATTATAAAAACAAGCTTTATTCAGTTTTAAAAAAAAAATCCAATCATTCGAAATTTTGTATATAGAAGAATCATTAGATATAATTTTATTTATTATTAAATTAATGCATGAATTATATTTCTTTTCAGGTAAAACATGCTTTATAATTCTAAACATTACCGGTTTATTATATCTCAAAAATATTGCCAAATCAAGTAAAATTTTATTTTTATACATTTTTACACATTTTTTCATAAACTTATGGACAATTTTTTCTAAATATTCATTTTCAATGCGTTGTATTTCAGTAAGATTAAAAATATGTTCAATAGCCATAGGATTTATTTCCTCACATATTGGAATAATTTTTGATCTTATTTTATTTCTAGTATATTTATTAAAAAAATTTGATTTATCAACACAAAAATTTAAATTATGAAATTTTATATATTGTTCTATAAATTTCCTATTAATTTGTAAAAGTGGTCTAATTACACAAACATTGTTATCAATTTGTCTAGTTTGAGGTATCCCAATAAAACTTCCAGTTCCTCTAATAAGCCACATAAACATAGTTTCTGCATTATCATTAGCATTATGCGCTGTAGCAATTTTATTATATTTATACTCTTTTGCTATATTAATTAAATTTGAATATCTAAGGTTTCTAGCAGCTGTTTCAATAGAAATTGATTTTTCTTTAGAATATTTTTTTACATTAATTGTTTTTTTTATACATCTTATATTAAATTTGCACGATAAATTATTAACAAAATTTGATTCATAGTTTGATTCTTTTCTTAATTTATGATTAAAGACTACAACTAAAATATCAATATCTATTTTTTTTTTAATACGCCAAAACATGTGTAACATACATACAGAATCTATCCCACCTGATACTGAAATAATAATTTTATCTTTTTGTTCAACTAAATTATTTTTTAAAATATTTTTATAAAATATATACCAAGCTTTCATTTTAATATAATTAACAACAATGCAATTTATTCTATTATTTATCGATATTATAAAAACAACACAACTTTTATAATTTTTTAAAAAAAATTATTATATAATATATTTTTGTGTGTTTAATATCAAATAAAAGCAATATAATTTTCCCAAACTGTCAAAATGTATTTGTAATATTTGTTTTTTATTAAATATTAAAAATAAATCTAAAAACTGAGGTGGTGGAAATGGTATACACACAGGTATCAGAAGCCTGTTTCAAAATTGAAAATAGGGGTTCGAATCCCCTCCTCAGTATAAAAATATTTTATTGTTAATATATAAAGTACAATATTAAATTTGTATTCGTTGTTTTTTATTAAAAAAATTTGAATAATTAACTAAAATCATTAAAAACATTTTTTAAATAATGACCTGTAACTGAATTTAAATTTTTTATTACATCTTCAGGTGTACCTTCAGCCACTATCTTTCCACCTTTCTCTCCTCCACCAGGACCTAAATCTATAATCCAATCAGCTGTTTTTATAACATCTAAATTATGTTCTATAACAACAACAGTATTGCCAAGATCTGAAAGCTTGCGTATTAATTTTAAAAGTTTATCAATGTCAGCAAAATGTAATCCAGTAGTAGGTTCATCAAGAATATACATTGTTTTACCCAAATTACTTTTAGAAAGTTCATATACAAGTTTTATTCTTTGAGATTCACCTCCAGAAAATGTAGTTGCTGATTGGCCTAATTTTATGTATCCGAGTCCAATTTCTTTTAACATTAAAAAAATTTTTTTTATTTTTTGAATATTTTCAAAAAAACAAATACTTTCATTTATCGTCATATTAAGAACATCATATATATTTTTATTTTTATATTTAATTTTTAGAGTTTCTTCATTAAATTTTTTACCATTACAAACATCACATTCAACATAAATGTCAGATAAAAATTGCATTTCAATTTTTAAATTACCATATCCTTTACAATTTTCACATCTTCCTCCTTTAACATTAAAAGAAAATCTACTAGGTCCATATCCATTAATTTTTGATTCTTTTACCATTGAGAATAATTCTCTTATAAATGAAAATACACCAATATAAGTTACAACATTTGATCTAATGCTTTTACTTATTGGTGATTGTGTTACAATCGCAACTCTATCTATATTTTCAATCCCATCCATTTTTTCAAAATTACCAGGTCTCTCTTTTGACTTATTAAGCTTATACATTAAATTTTTATATATTATTTCATGAACCATTGTTGATTTACCACTGCCAGATACACCAGTAACACAAACAAAAATGCCTAATGGCACATTAACATTAATATTTTTTAAATTAAATTGTTTCATCCCTTCAATTTTTAAATAAGTATTTGTTTTTTTCCTTTTCAATGGAACTTCTATTTTTATATCTCCTTTTAAATATTTACCTGTTAATGAATCTTTTGATTTTATTATATCTTTTGCTTTTCCATTAAATATAACATAACCACCAGAATCGCCAGCCCCAGGTCCTAAATCAACTATATAATCAGCAGCACGTATTATACTTTCACAATGTTCTACAACAATTAATGTATTCCCTAAATTTTTTAATTTTATTAAAATTTCTAAAAGTTTATTATTATCTTTTTGATGAAGTCCTATTGATGGTTCATCGAGAACATATAGAACTCCTGTTAAACCAGATCCTATTTGTGTTGTTAAACGCATTCTCTGAAATTCTCCTCCAGAAAGTGTAGAACTATCTCTATTTAACGTTAAATATCCAAGTCCAATATCATTTAAAACTTTTAATCTAGAATATATTTCTTTTAAAATAACATCACTAACAACTTTGTTTTTATCATAAAATTTAATTTTCTTAAAAAAAATTAATAATTTTTCAACAGACAGTTTTGAAATATCAGAAATTGATTTTTTATCAATATATACAGAAAGAGCTTCTTGCTTTAATCTATCACCTTTGCAAATTTTACAAATATTTTTTCTCATATATTTGTTACGTATTGTTTCTTTCAAAAAAACAGATTCAGTGCTAATATATCTATGTTTAATATTATTTATTACACCATCAAAATCTTCACAACCATATAGAATAATTTTTTTTTGTTCTATAGGAAGATTTTCCCAAGGAGTATTTAAAGAAATTTTTTTTCTATTCAATAAATTAATTAATTGTTTCCAATAATATTTATTCCAATTATTTTTTGTATTATTGTAACTTTGCAACGATATAATCGCTCCTTGATTCAATGAACGTTTTACATCAGGTACTATCAAATTTTCATCAACTTCAATTTTACTACCAATTCCATCACATTCACTGCAAGCTCCAAAAGGAGAATTAAATGAAAACAATCTTGGTTCTATTTCTGAAAAACTCATATTACAATTTGTACATGCATACTTTTCACTATATACAAATTCAGAAATCTGTTTATTATTTTTTATTATAGAAATAGAAACGATACTTTTTGATTCAATAAGAGCTGTTTCTACAGAATTAGTAATTCTTGAACGCATTTCACTATTAATTTCAATTCTGTCTATTAGTATATCTATAGAATGTTTTTTATACCTTGACAATTTTATTTCTTCATCAAGTTTATATATTTTATTATCAACTCTTACCCTAGAATATCCACTTTTTAAAAGATAATCAAAAATTTTTTCATGAACTCCTGGTTTACCTCTAATTATTGGAGAAAATATATAAAATTTAGTACCATCAGGAAGTTTCATGATTTCATCAACAATTTGCTGTATTGATTGTTTGCTTACAATCCTACCACAATTTGGACAACATAAAGTACCAACTTTTGCAAACAAAAGTCTTACATAATCATATATTTCAGTTACTGTCCCTACTGTAGAACGAGGATTATATGAAATATTTCTTTGTGCTATTGAAATAGACGGAGATAAACCATCTATAATATCAACTTTTGGTTTTTCAAAAATACCCAGAAACTGTCTTGCATATGAAGATAAAGATTCAACATATCTTCTTTGACCCTCAACATAAATAGTATCAAAAGCAAGAGAAGATTTTCCTGATCCAGATAATCCAGTAATAACAATAAAACTATTCTTTGGAATATCAAGATTTATATTTTTTAAATTATTTTGTCTAGCACCACGAATTTTTATAATGTTCATATATTTAATTGTATTAATGTTTAATTAAAATGATTTAATAATATATATTATATAAAATTAGAATAACTACAATTCATATTTTACAATTTTAACTTTTTGAGATTTTAATGTCTTCAAACTATTATACAAAATATCTGAAACTTTTTTTTTCAAAACTGGATGTATAAAATTTTTTGGTATTATTTCATTAAGTGGAATAAGAACAAACAATCTGTTATGTATTTCTTTGTGTGGTATAACTAAAATATCACTATTAATTATTATTTCATCAAAAAATAAAATATCTATATCAATAATACGAGGTCCAAATCTAAATACTTCTTTCCTATTAAATTCATATTTTTCAATATATTTTATAAATGAAAGTAATTGATATGGATTTAAACAAGTATTTGCTTTAACAACAACATTATAAAAATTTCTTTGTTTTTTTATTTTTACTGGAGACGTTTCATATATGGATGAAATATTAGTAATATCAATAAAAAAACTTTTCTGTAAAAATAATATAGCAGAAATAATATTTAAAGCTCTATTTTCAATGTTTGACCCTAAACATAAATATATAACATTAATCATAATTACTAATAATGAAAGTTTATAAATACAAATTGACTTTAACAAATATAAATATTATAATCGTTGAATCTTGGCGGCGTAGCTCAGCGGTAGAGCAGAGGATTCATAAGCCTTTGGTCGTAGGTTCAATTCCTACCGTCGCTACTTTATTTTGAGTATCACAAATTTATTAGATACAAAAACAAAAAGGCCCTAAATATTATTTAGAGCCTTACAGTTTTTCATTTGATCAAATTAGATTTTTTTTATATTAGCAGCTTTAGGACCTTTGTCAGAACTAACAACTTCAAATTCAACACTGTCTCCTTCAGCTAATGATTTAAATCCATCTGATTGAATAGATGAATAATGAGCAAAAACATCACCTGATCCGTCATCATTTGAAATAAAACCATACCCTTTCTGATCGTTAAACCACTTCACTTTACCTTGTGCCATTACTACAACTCCTTATTTTTATTCGTGTAACGAATAACTAAAATTACATCAATTTAATGATGCTGTTTTATTCTAACAAATAAGTTATAATTTTGTCAAATTTTAATGGAGAAAAAAATGCATGCAAAAAAAATAATATATTCAATATTTAAAAAATATAAAGTTACATCAATACTTTTTACAAATAAAAATGAATTGTTTTACTTAACGAAAACACAATTTTTAGAATTTTGGCTTTTATTCATAAACAAACATAAATATATAATATGTTCAAAAATAATAGAAAATCAAATTAAAAAAACTTTTAATAATTCAGATATAAATATAGTAATATCTAAATACAGATCTTTTCTTGATATAACAACGGAAATACTAAAAAAACATAAATCTGATACATTATTGGTTGATTTAAAATATATTAATGCTGATTGTTTAATTGCTATTGATAAAAAGTTAAACAATAACAGAATAAATGTTAAAAAAGAAATTGGAATTCTTGATAATATACGTATAATAAAAACAAAAGATGAAATAAATAACTTAAAAAGATCTTCATTAATAATATCAAATATTTGTAATACAATAAGAAAATATATAAAACCAGGATTAACAGAGTTGGATATTCATTATACAGTTCTTGAATTATTAGCAAGAAATAGAGTTAAAGAAAGTTTTACACCAATAATTGCTTCAGGTGAAAATTCTGCAAATCCTCATCACATAAGTTCTAATAGAAAAATAAAAAATAATGATATATTATTGATTGATATAGGATGTATATATAATGGATATTGCTCAGATTTGACACGAACTTATTTTTTAGGTAACATCTATGACGGAGAATACAAAAAAGTTTTCGAAACTATAAAAAAAGTTCATTTAAATATTATAAAGATGATAAAAGATTGTGTTAAAATATCGTATATAAACAAGATTGTGAATAAAATTATTAATAAATCTGGTTATAAAAATATGATCATTCATTCAGTTGCACATGGTATAGGAATAGAGATACATGAGGCTCCTTATTTTAATAAAAACTATAATAATTGTACTGAATTAAAAAAATATATGACAATTGCAGTAGAACCTGGAATATATATAAATGACAAATTTGGAATTAGAATTGAAGATACTGTATTAGTTAAAAAAAAGAAAAGTGAAATTTTAACTTCAGCAACATATTAGTCTTTGGAATATTTAATGATTTCAACATCTGATTTTAAAAATGGTAATATAATATCTGTTAATAATGAACCATATCAGATTATTTGGTTTCAAAATCATAAACCTGGTAAAGGTGGAGCAATCATACGAATAAAACTTAAACATGTTAAAAAAAAAAGTATAATCAATCGTACATTTAAGTCTGGTGAAAAATTTAAAATATTAAATTTAATTAAACAAAAAAAACAATTTTTATATAAAAATGGAATTAATTTTAATTTCATGGACAATAATACGTATGAGCAAATAATTATTAATGAATCAATGATAGGTGAAAAATCAAAATTTTTAAAAGAAAACACTGAAGTTGAAATTATATATTTAGACAATGAAATTATTGACATAAATTTACCAATTACTATTGAAATGAAAGTAATTCATACAGAAAATGAAATTAAAGGAGATTCAATTTCTAATAATACAAAAATTGTTACAATAGAAACTGGTGCAAATATTCGTGTTCCTCTTTTTATAAAAAATGGTGATATAATAAAAATCGATACAAGAACATCTAAATATATAGAAAGAATTTAAACTTTTTGATAAGGATAAAAAATGAATTCACAAGAAATGAAAAAATTTTTAAAATTATTAAGAAATACAGATATTGAAGAATTAAAATACCAAAAAGGAAATGATTTTTTTCATATAAAGAGAGATTGTGCAGTATATGATGATGAAAAATCTATTAAAGAAAAAATAAACATAAAAAAAGAAAATAATATTGATGCAAAAAAAGAAGATTGTATTAACACAAAAAAAGAAAATAATACTGATATAGAAAAACAAAAAAAAATCGAAATAAAATCACAAACAGTTGGAACTTTTATAAGTTTAAAAAACATTGATTCAACAAATTCATTATATGAAGGCAAATATATAACTTCTGGACAGAAAATTGGACAAATTGAAGCAATGAAAATAATAAAAGATATTAGTTGCAATAAAAATGGAAAAATAGTAAAAATATTTGTTTCAGATAAAGACCCAATTGAATATGGACAAAAGTTATTTTTAATTGAAGAAGAAGATAAACAATAAATAGTATTTTATATCTACAAGGAGTAATATATATAAATGTTTAAAAAAATTTTGATTGCAAATAGATCTGAAATAGCTTGTAGAATTATAGCAGCTTGTAGAGAAATGGGAATAAAAACAGTTGCTATACACTCAGAACTTGACAGTGAAAGTATGCATGTAAAACTTGCGGATCAATCAATATGTATTGGAAAAGCTACAATTTCTGAAAGTTATTTAAATATACCACACATTATAGCTGCAGCAGAAATTTCTGGTGCTGATGCAATACATCCAGGATATGGGTTTCTGTCAGAAAATACATATTTTGCAGAAATTTGTGAAGCATGTAACATAAAGTTTATTGGACCATCAAAAGAATCAATAAAACATATGGGAGATAAAATAGAAGCAATAAAATTAATGAAAAAAAATGGAATACCAACAATACCTGGATCAAATGGCCCAATAGATTTAAATGATCCTAATCTTTTATCAATAACAAAAAATATAGGATATCCAGTAGCAATTAAAGCAACAGCAGGAGGTGGAGGAAGAGGAATAAGAATAGTTGTTTCTGAAGAAGCATTAAAAGATTCAATATCTATGGCTCAAACAGAAGCAAAAGCTAATTTTGGAAATTCAAATGTATATATAGAAAAATTTGTCGAAAATCCACATCATATAGAAATACAAATACTTGGTGATAAATTTGGTAAAATAGCTTTCTTGCCTGAAAGAGATTGCTCAATACAAAGAAGACATCAAAAACTTGTTGAAGAAAGTCCATCTCCTTTTGTAAATGAATCATTAAGAAAAAAAATTGGGAAAGCAGCAAAAAATGCTGCTCATGCAGCTAAATATTCAACAGTTGGTACAGTTGAATTTCTAGTTGACAAAAATAAAAATTTCTATTTTATGGAAATGAATACGAGAATCCAAGTAGAACATCCAATAAGTGAAATGGTAACAGGATTAGATTTAGTAAAAGAACAAATAAAACTCGCAGCAGGAGAAAAACTATCAATATCATCAGATAAAATAAAAATTTTAGGACATTCTATAGAATGTAGAATAAATGCTGAAGATCCTGATAAAGATTTTATGCCATCTATTGGTAAAATTAATAATTTATATTTACCTGGAGGATTAGGTATTAGAGTAGACACTCATATTTATTCAGGATATGATATTCCAGCAATATATGATAGTTTAATTGCAAAAATAATTTCTTTTGGTAATAACAGAAAAGAAGCTATAGTAAAAATGCAAAGAGCATTAAAAGATTTGAAAATTGAAGGAATAAAAACAACAGCATCTTTACATAACAAAATTATGACAAATAAAAATTTTTATGAAGGCAATATAACAACTGATTTCCTTTCTAAGAATATAATATAGGAGTAAAAAATAAAATACAATATTAGTAAAACAAAAAAAGAAATAATAGATATAATAAAAGAAAATATAAAAATAAAAGAAAAAATGATATTTAAAAAACACATTTCTTGTATTTATGATATATCAAATAAAATCATTGAAGTATATAAAAATAAAAAAAAAATTATGTTATGTGGTAATGGAGGATCATCATCTGATGCTTTACATTTTGCTTCAGAAATGATTGTAAAATTTGAAAAAGAAAGGATTCCATTGCCATCAATTGTTTTATCTTCAAATATATCAACAATTACAGCAATTGGCAATGATATCGGATTTAATTATTTATTTAGTAGACAAGTTGAAGCTTTTTCACAAAAAGGAGATATATTAATTGCAATATCAACTAGTGGAAAATCTAAAAATATATTGCAAGCATTAAAATCAGCAAAAAGAAAGAAAATTTTTACAATAGGAATGACAGGTGAAAATGGCAAAAATATGGAAAATATTTGCAATTTGTGTTATAAAGCACCATCTAAAATAACTGCAAGAATACAAGAATGTCATATATTAATAATACATATAATAGCAAAAATTATTGATAAACACTTTTCAAAAATTTCTTAATTTTTTAAATTTATTTTCATTAATTAAACTATGATTCTTGGAATATTGGAAGATATTGAAGAAGTAATTTCATTGTTTATAGTATCTTGAATTTTTGCTAATTCATCAACTTTTATTTGTTCTTTGTTTTGAATCCCTATCAAAACAACTTCATCTCCAATGCAAATTCCTTTAACTCCAGTAACATCTATCATAGTAGAATTCATTGTAATTTTCCCTAAAATTTGGCATCGTTTCCCTCTTACTAAAACAAAAGCTTTATTAGATAACAATCTATTATAACCATCACCATATCCAACTGGTATTGTTGCAATTACAGATAATTTATTTGTTACAAAAGTTCTTCCATAGCTTATACAAAACCCAGATGCAACTTTTTTTAAAAAAATTATTTTTGTTTTCCATGATAAAACTGGTTTAAATTTTAGAAAATTGTACATTTGTTTAAATGGATTCATACCATAAATAACTGATCCAGGTCTAATCATGTCAAGATGTGTCATCTTATTTTTAATAAACGCAGCAGAATTCGCAGAATGCGCAATAAATTTTAATTTTAATTTCAGTCTAGCAAATTTAACTATTTTTATAAAAATATTAAATTGTATTTTTGTGTACAATGGATCAATATCAGCAACACTATAATGCGTATAAATACCTGTCATATTTACTACATTAGTTTTTGAAATTTTATTCAACAAAGAATATGATAAATCAGGTTGAATACCAATTCTTCCCATGCCAGTATCAATCTTTAAATGAAAATCAATTTTTTTATTTAACCTTATAGCTAATTTTTCTAAAGCAACAAAATCCAACATCGTAGAAATAGTTGCAGTTAAAGAATGAGCAACAGCTACTTGAAAATTAGTAGATGGAAAAATTCTTTCTAAAATCAAAATATTAGTTTTTATGCCTGCATCTCTAAGTTCTATGCCTTCTTCCAATGATGAAACAGCAATCCATTGTACAGAAGATTTTTGCGCTTCTTTTGCAATAATAATTCCACCATGCCCATATGCATTATTTTTTAAAACAGCCATAATTTTTATATTTTTTGCAATATGCTTTTTTATGTTTTTTAAATTAAAGTGAAAGTCACTTTTATCGATTTCAACCCATGTTTGCCTAAAAAAAACTTTAGATTTTTTTATTAATATATTATTTATCAATTTTTCCCTGTAACAAATATATTATAAATTATCACCACGATTCGATTCATCAGAAAATTTAGCATACTCGCCTTCAAAAATTAAATTTACTTCTCCAGTTGGACCATTTCTTTGTTTTTCTATTATAAGTGTTGCTTTTTTTTGTATTTCAATATTTTCTCTATTATAATATCCTTCTCTATATAACATAGCAACAACATCAGCATCTTGTTCTATTGCTCCAGAATCTCTTAAATCTGAAAGTTGTGGTTTATTATCTTTTCTACTTCTATCTTCTGTTTTTCTCGATAACTGAGATAAAACAACAATAGGTATATCAAGATCCTTAGCCAAAGCTTTTAAAGATCTTGAAATATCAGACACTTCTTGTTGTCTAGATTCAAATTTTTTATTAGAACCTCGTATAAATTGTATGTAATCTATTATAATTAGAAAAAGTTGACTTCCACCTGATTTAAGTTCAGCAGCAAGCTTTCTTGCTCTAACTCTCAATTCAGTAATATTTATATTAGAATCATCATCTATAAAAATTGGAGCTTCAGCAATTTTACTAGCAGCACTAGTAAGTCTTGGCCAATCTGTGCTACTATATTGCCCATTTCTTAATTTTCCTATATTTACTCTAGCTAAAGACGAAAGAAATCTTACCATTAAAGCATCTTTTTTCATTTCAAGTGAAAAAATAGCAATTGGTTTTTTATTTTTAACTGCAACATGTTCTGCTATATTTAAAGCAAAAGCTGTTTTACCCATTGATGGTCTTGCTGCTAAAACTATAAGTTCAGATGGATGCAACCCAGTTGTTTTTAAATCAAAATCATAAAATCCAGTAGATAAACCTGAAACATCTTTTGGATTTGAATGTAATCTTTCTAATCTTTGAAGCATTGGCATTACAAGTTTCGATATATTTGAAAAACCTCTTTTTTCATTTACCTGTGATATATTAAATAAAATTGATTGATATTTATCTAAAATTTCATTTGGGGAAATTTGTTCGTTAAAAGCATCAGAAACTATCATAGACCCTGTATTTATCAATTGTCTTGAGATAGATTTGTCACGTACAATTGAAGCATAATATTCAACATTTGCAGTAGTTTGCACAGAATCAATTAAACTAGTAAGATATGATATTCCTCCTATTTTAATAAATATTCCTTTTTTTTTTAATGCATCTGATACTGTAAGCAAATCAACTGGTTGATTTTCAATATATAAATTTTGCATAGTAAAAAATATTTGAGAATGAATCTCTTTATAAAAATCATTTTTATTTATTATATCAATAACTTTGAAAATTGCTTCTTTTTCTATAAGCATTGCACCTAAAACTGCCATCTCAATATTAACAGCTTGTGGTGGTATTTTTTCAATTATATCTATCATTTTTATTAAATAAAAACTCCATAATTTACTAATTTAAAAATAAACAATAAATTGCTAAGTTTATATTTTATTAATTATTATTAGCAACCAAAATTTTCATATTTGCTATAACAGTACTATGTAATTTAATTTTTACAATATAAGTCCCAATTTTTTTTATATTCTCATATAAAAAAATATTTTGTTTTTTAATGTTGAAACCTTTATCTTTTAATATTTTGCAAATAGTTAATTTAGTTACAGCTCCAAAAATTTTATTATTTTTGCCAATTTTAACTTTAATTAAAAATTCAGTAGATTCTAATTCTTCAGCAATATTTTTCGCTAAATTTATCTCTTCATTGTTACTTTTTTCAATTAATGTTTTGTTTCTATCAATTTTCTTATAATTTAATTTTGTAGCTTCAACAGCTAAACCAAATGGAATAAGATAATTTCTTGCAAACCCAGAAGCAACTTCCTTTGTTTCTCCATTATTCCCTATGTTTTTCACATCACATTTTAAAATAATTTTCATTTTATATTTCCATTTATATACAAAAATATTTTAACAACAAAACGGCAAAAGAGCAAGAATTCTTGCTCTTTTAATTGATTCACTCAATTTTCTTTGATGCTTTGCACATGTCCCAGTTATACGTCCTGAAAATATTTTGCCTTGATCTGTTAAAAAAGTACGAAGCAATACTATATTTTTATAATCTATTTCAATTTTATCAGAACAAAAGCGACAAACTTTTTTTCTTGTCATCATATTATTTTTTTTAAATCTACTTTTATAATGCAATCCATTGTTAAAATTACGATTTTTATTTTTTTTATCAATATATTTTTTAATATAAATCATTTTTTCTCCTAAATATTAAAATGGTATATCTTCATCATCAATATCTATATTTTGATCATTTTGTTCATCAATGTTGCTATTATCAGTAGTGTCACTAACTTGTTCAATTTCACTATTAATATTCTTTATAACAGAAAGAAATTGTATTCTAGAAACAATAACTTCTAAACGACTTCTTTTAGTCCCATTAGGACCATCCCATTTATTCATTCTAAGTCTTCCCTCTATATACACAGAAAATCCTTTTTTTAAACGATCATTACATCTTTCAGCTTGCTCTCCCCATACAACAATTGGAACAAATGTTGTATCAGAATCTTTCCATTCGCCTGTAACAGAATCTTTTACTCTCCTACTAAAGGCTATGTCAAATATACAAACAGCTTTCCCTGTACTAGTTCTTCTTAAATCAGGATCCTTTGTAAGTCTACCAACTATAATAACACTATTTTGCTCAGGTAATCTTATTGTCTTTTGTTGCTGATTCATTTTCTTTTACCTCTACAATTGATGGTTTTTTATTTATATTATTTGTCTTTTTTTTACTTTTTATTATTAAAGATCTTAAAATTAAATCATTAAATTTAAAAAAATTTTCAATCGATTTTATTGTTTCTACACAAGCAGACATTTCTATATAAATATAAACACCTTCATTAAATTTTTTTATTGGATAAGAAAATTTTTTACATCCAAGATTTTGAGTAAGTTTTACAATACCTTTTGAATCTTCAATAGTTTTAACAGTTTTTGAAATAATTTCATCAATTTTATCAGATGCCAAATTTGGAACAATAATAAATGTGCTTTCATAATTCATTTTTATATTACCTCTTTAATATTCTACATAAAAATAATGCATAAACACATATTTAGATAATTTTAATATAAAAATAGTTAATGCACCATCGTATTATACAAAATTAATTATATCTCAAAATATATTAAAATATCATTTAAAAAATTTTTTAAAAAATACGTTATTATTATATTTCTCATTATTTGGAATTTCGCCAATAGATTTCGCATATTCAAAAAGAGCTTTTTTTTGTGCATCATTCATATGTTTTGGAACTAAAACATTTATTTTAACATATAAATCTCCTTTTGCATTTTTTCTACCAAGAATTGGAAATCCTTTGTTATGTATTCTCAAAATTGTACCTGTCTGTGTTCCTTGTGGAATTTTTATTTTGACAAATCCCTCTACAAGATTTACGTTATATTCAAATCCAATAGCAGCTTGTGTAAAAGTAATACTAATATCAGTATATAAATTATTCCCATCTCTTCTAAACCCAATTTCTTTTTTCAAATGAATAACAACATATAAGTCTCCAGATTGAGAACCATTTAACCCAGCATTCCCAGAGCCAGAAACTTTTAGAGAAGTTCCTTCATCAACTCCAGGTGGTACTTTAACTTTGATTGTTTTTCGTTTTTTTACAATACCTTCTCCATTACACTCATAGCAAGGATCATTTATTATAATACCTTTGCCATTACATTGAGAACATCCTTTTGCAAAAGAAAAAAAACCACTAGAATAATTTACTTGCCCAGTCCCTTTGCATTTATTACATTGTTTTTTACCAAAATTGCCTTTGCTTCCACTCCCATCACAAAAAGAACATGTTTCCTTTTTAGGTATATCAAGAGAAATGTCAACTCCATTCATAACATCTAAATAAGAAATCTCCAAATCATAACGTAAATCATCTCCTTTCATTCTAGAATTTTTTCTATTATTAGAAGTTGTTGAACCAAAAATATCTCCAAATATATCACCAAATATATCATTAACATTTGAAAAATCATTGCTAGTATATCTAGTATAACTATTTTCTTGAGAATTAAAATTACCATCTGAATCATAACCAAAAGTATCATATTGCTGTTTTTTTGTTGAATCTGATAATACAGCATATGCTTCATTTATTTCTTTAAATTTTTCTTCTGCATCTTTATTGTTAGGATTCTTGTCAGGATGATACTTTAAAGCCAATTTTCTATAAGCTGATTTAATACCATCCTGTGTAGCATCTTTATTAACACCAAGTACTTCATAATAATCACGTTTCATCTTTTATCCCTCAAATCTTGTAAAACAATAAATAGTAATTCTATCATGTTTTATCAAAAATCACAAAAATTAAATTATTTTTTATTTTTTATATTATCACCATCATTTATTACTTCAGCATCAACAACTTTTTCATCTTCAACATTTTCTTTATTATTTTTTTCATCACTATTATATTGTTGATCTTTGTTAACATTGTCTTTTGTTTGAGAAGCTTTATATATAACTTCAGCAAATTTGTGAGAAGCTTTTGTCAATGCATCTCTAGTTGTTTTCATCGATGATATATCAGAAGTTTTTAATGCTTCTTTTGCAGAAGTTAATGCTTGTTCAATTTCTAATTTTTCATTAGAAGAAATTTTATCTCCATGTTCTTTTAAACTTTTTTCAACTGAATAAACAAGATTATCTACTTCATTTTTTATTTCAACTTCTTCTTTATATTTTGCATCTTCAGAAGCATATTTTTCTGCTTCTTTAACATATTTATCTATATCACTTTTTGATAATTTAGTTGATGACGATATTTTAATAGATTGCTCTTTCCCAGTTCCTTTATCTTTAGCAGAAACATGTAAAATTCCATTAGCATCTATATCAAAAGTAACTTCTATCTGAGGTATACCTCTAGGTGCTGGTGATATTCCATCCAACATAAATCTACCTAAAGATAAATTATCTTTAGCCATAGATCTTTCTCCTTGTAAAACATTTATTTCAACACCAGGCTGATTATCACTAGCTGTTGAAAATATTTGAGAACGTTTAGCTGGAACAGTAGTATTCCTATCTATTAAAGGAGTCCTCACTCCACCCATTGTTTCAAGTCCAAGAGTTAATGGTGTAACATCTAATAGTAAAATATCTTTTACATCCCCAGTTAAAACAGCTGCTTGTACAGCTGCACCAAAACACACACATTCCATAGGATCTATCCCATGTTCAACTTTTTTCCCAATATAATCTTCAACAAATTTTTTAACAATAGGCATTCTAGTTGGACCTCCAACTAAAATTATTTTTGTTATCATAGAACTTGTAAGTTTGGCATCATTCATAGCCTGATCTATTGATTTTTTACATCTTTCTACTATCGATCTTACTAAATTTTCAAGAGTAGCTCTAGTAAATTTCATAGTTAAATGTTTTGGGCCAGATGCATCTGCAGTAATAAATGGAAGATTAATGTCAGTTTCTAAAGTACTTGATAATTCTATTTTAGCTTTTTCAGAAGCTTCTTTTAAACGTTGAACAGCCATTTTATCATTTTTTAAATTAATCCCGTTTGTTTTTTTAAATTCATTGTTAATAAAATCAATTAAAGAATTATCCATATCTGTTCCACCAAGTTGTGTGTCTCCAGACGTAGAAAGAACTTCAAATGTACCTTCTGTTCCCATTTCCATAATTGTAACATCAAGTGTTCCTCCACCTAAATCAAAAACAAGTATTTTTTGTTCTTTCCCAACTTTGTCTATGCCATATGCTAACGATGCTGCAGTAGGCTCATTAACAAGCCTTACAACTTCAAGCCCAGCAATTGCTCCAGCATCTTTTGTAGCTTGTCTTTGATTATCATTAAAATATGCTGGTACTGTAATAACAGCTTTACTTATTGTTTCACCTAAATAAGATTCAGCATCTTTTTTTATTTTTTGTAATATAAAAGCAGAAAGTTGTTGTGGTGTAAAATTTTTTCCATTAACATCATACTTATAATCATACCCCATTTTTCTTTTAAAAGCACTTAACGTTCCGTCTGGATTTGTAACAGCTTGTCTTCTTGCAGGTTCTCCAACCAAGAGTTGTTCATCTTTTGTAAATGCAACATATGATGGAAAAGCTTTTCCACCTAAAGTCGTTCCTTCAGCTGAAGGAATAAGAGTTATTTTACCTCCTTCCATAACAGCAGCAGCAGAATTTGATGTTCCAAGATCTATCCCAATTATTTTTGACATATATATTTCCTCCTAAAATAAAATTATTTACACTTAATTAACAAATATTAAAAACAAAAACAATATTATAATTTTTTGTCACAATTTTTTACAACTTTAACTTTTACTGGTCTAATAAGTTTACCATTCATTTTATATCCTTTTTGATAAATTTTTATTATTTTGCCATCTTCCTCTTCATTGTTCTCAACATAATCTATAACTTCACACAAATTATGATCAAATTTTTCACAATATATTTCCTCAATTCCTTCATCTTTCAATGTTTTTAAAAACTCTGTTTTCATCATCTCAATACCAACAATAATGCTATTAATATCATTGCAAACTTTTGCACTATTTAAAGCTTGTTCAAGTATATCAATAATTTTTATTTGTTTAACAAGAATAATTTCTTTTCCAAAATCCAAATAATCTTGTTTTTCTTTTTCAACACGTTTTCTATAATTTTCAAATTCAGCTTTTAATCTCATTAATTGATCATAATAATTTTTTATAAGTTTATCTTTTTCATTTAAAGTATTTTTTAAATTATTAACTTCAATAAATAATTTTTCTTTATTTAAAACATTGTCATCTTCTTCTTTGTTTAAAACATTGTCATCTTCTTCTTTATTTAAAACATTGTCATCTTCTTGTTTGTTAACAATTTTATTGTATTTGTTTTCCAAATTTTCCTCCATATATAATCATCATAAAAATCAAATATTTTTATTTTTAAAAAATTTATTTAATATTTTAGAAACATTTTTAACAATAGATATAATTTTTTGATATTCCATTCGTTTTGGACCAATAATTCCAAGAATACCAACTGCACGATTATTGTTTTTATATACAGTAGTTACCATACTTAAATCTTTTAATTCTTCAAATATATTCTCTGAACCTATTTTTACACTTATTCCTTTATCATTAAAATTTTTATTTATAATTTTTATAAATTTTTTTTTGTCTTCATTAAATTTCATAAGAGATTTTAAAGGATTGAAATCGTTAAAGTTCATAATTGGAATAACATTAGATGTATAATCTATATAAACATTATCTTGTATATTATAGAAAATATCACTAATATTCTCAGCAACTTTTAATATCTCTTCTTCATCTTGTTTCATTTTTTTTATTTCCAAAACAATTTTTCTATTAGCATCAGCAATTGAAACTCCCCTTAATTTTTCATTTAAAAAAATTTTCAATATATTTATTTGCTTTTTATTAAGAGAAGCATTTATAGTATTATGTTTTATAATTCCACTTTGAGTTAATAAAAGTATAATTAAAACATTTTCATTGTTAATTTGTACAAGTTCTATATTTTTTATTTTGTCACATTTAGTTTTAGGTGCCATTACAAATCCAGTATATTTAGATAGAGAAGACAATATACGCGAAGTCTCAGATAATAAAGATTCTATTTTTTCATATTTTTGTTTATATTCTTCCCTTATTTTCTTTTCTTCTTCTATAGCAAAGTTTTGTAATTTTATAAGACTATCTACATAAAATCTATATCCCTTATCAGTTGGTATCCTACCAGATGATGTATGAGTATGAGCAAGATATCCTTCCTTTTCAAGTAATGACATTATATTTCTAATACCAGATGAAGAAAATGTAAATCCATATTTTTCTATTAAAACATCAGATCCAACTGGTTTGCCAGTTTTTACATAATAATGTACAACAGCACTTAATACTTTTGTTTTTCTTTCTTCTAAAACTTCAAGTGTTATATATCTCATTTTACCTTCTTATTATTTTTAGCACTCAAATTATAACAGTGCTAGTATTGTACAATTAACATTAAACTATGTCAAGTGAAATTTTTACATAACAAATTAATTAATATTATTTAAATATATTTATAACAAATATTTTTAGTTATATAAAAAGAAAAAAAAGTAAAAATATTGTATTATATTTTATTAATATTATCATAATAACAAGTTAAAGGTTATTTCAAAATATGGAAAAAATAAATTTAAGATGTGCAAAAATTTCAGATAGCAATGAAATATATGAATTAATTGAAAGTTATGCGAAAAATGGAGAAATGTTACATAGATCACTAAATTCTATATATAAAAATATTCAAAAATTTATAGTTATAGAAGAAAAAAATAAAATAATTGGTTGTGGTTCATTACATGTTTCATTGAAAAATTTAGCAGAAATAAAATCATTAGCAGTAAATAAAAACTCTCAAAGACAAGGTATTGCTAAAAAAATAGTAGAAAAATTACAATATAATGCATTATATTTAGGAATACACAAAATATTTGTACTAACTTTTAAAACAATTTTTTTTAAAAAATTAGGATATAAAATAGTTTCAAAAAAAATATTGCCACATAAAATATGGGATGAATGTATAAATTGTTATTTGTTCCAAAATTGTAGAGAAATACCATTGATGAGAGATTTGAACG
The DNA here is from genome assembly GCA_031263865.1 of Endomicrobium sp. Lineage (GTDB taxonomy): Bacteria > Elusimicrobiota > Endomicrobiia > Endomicrobiales > Endomicrobiaceae > Endomicrobiellum. The sequence goes on along the minus strand of JAISEY010000004.1, from coordinate 29,340 downwards.
ATCATTAATTCTCTAATTATATTAATTAAATTTAAAATAAAATTGTATTGCTTCAATGTTTTATAATAAATCAAAAATATAAATTATAAGAACCGAGATGGTGGAATGGCAGACACGTGAGACTCAAAATCTCAAATTGCATTGTGCAATGTGCGGGTTCAAGTCCCGCTCTCGGTATTATTAAAAATATTAAAAAGTTTTATAGCATTTTTTTTTGTATTTTCAGCAACTTCATCAAATTTAATTTTTTTTAACTCCGATATTTTCTCTACAATTTTAACTATATTTGATGGTTCATTCCTTCTACCTCTACAATTTTGTGTAGGAAGATATGGACTATCAGTTTCGATTAATAAATTGTTTATACTAGTATCAACAACTATTTTTTTTAAAATATCTGTATTCTTATATGTTATAGGACCGCATATACCTAATAGTAAACCAAAATTTAATAACATTTCTGCTTGATTAATGGTTCCAGAAAAACAATGCACAACACCTTTAATTTTACTATAATGCTTTAATATATCTATTAGATCATCATATGCATCTCTACAATGTATAATAACAGGTTTGTTATGTTTAAATGCAATTTCAAGTTGTTTTACAAAATTTTTTTTTTGATTATAAGAATCAGTATTTTTATAATGATAATCTAATCCAATTTCACCAACAGCAATACATTTTTTGTTTTTTAAAATTAAAGATTCAAGTTTAATATAATCATTTTTGGTTGCATTGTTTATATTCGTTGGATGAATGCCAAAAGATAAAAAAGCATTATACTTTTTAGAAATTTCTACTGCTTTATCCCAATAACAAATTTCACAAGCTATTTCAAAAAAACTAGAAATTTTAAGTTTATACATTTTATCTACAACAAAATCTCTATCTTTATCAAAAACAATATCAGATAAATGGACATGTGTATCTATAATCATAATATTAAAATTTTATTTTTAAACCTTTGGGAACATAATTGTTTTAAATAAATTTATTCGTGTTCCAGATATTGAAATTTTACTTTTAAAAATATCATAGTTAAGTATCGAAAAATATTTTTTTGCAATTTCACAAATATCTCCATTCGCATTAGTAATATACCATATTTTATTTGATGTTTCAGGCATAAATGGAAGTAAAATTAATGCAATAATATTAATAGTTTGTAAATATGTACAAATACAAATTGATAATTTTTTTATATTATTTTCTATTAATTTCCAAGGAACATCTATCTCTATTTGTCTGTTTAAAGAAGTAATAACATTCTGCAAATTTTCAATAGCTTTATGTAATTTCATTTCATTCATATTTTTTATAAAATCATTGTAAAAAATTGAATAAACATTATAAAAAAATATATTATCTAAATCACAGCTATTTGGAATACAACAATCAAAATATTTTTCAACCATTTTTATAACTCTTGATATTAAATTCCCTAAATTATTTGCTAAATCAGAATTGTATTTCATATCTAACGATTTAATAGAAATATCGCAATCAGACTCAAATGGAACAGAAGCAATCAACAAATATCTTGTGGAATCAACACCATATTTATCAATAAGTTCTTTTGGAGATATAATATTACCCAAAGATTTTGACATTTTTTCTCCATTTATTGTAAAAAACCCATGAGAATATATTCTTTTTGGTAAACTTAAGCCAAGTCCAAGTAAAATAGCAGGTAAAATTACTGCATGAAACCATAATATATCTTTAGCTAACAAATGTATATCTACTGGCCAACATTTTTTAAATTTTATCCCATTTTTAAAATAAACACCTGCACCAGTAATATAATTTATTAAAGCATCAACCCATACATAAACAGTTTGTTTTTTATCTATTGGGAAAGGGATTCCCCATTCAATAAATGATCTAGAAAAACTTATATCATCAATGCCAATTTTTAATTTACCTATTATTTCATTTTTTCTTTCATCTGGAAATATTTCAATATATTCACTATGATTTTTATTTGTTATTCTTTCTAAAATTTTATCGCGAAAAAGTGAAAGTTTAAAAAAATAATTCTCTTCAGATTGTAATATTGGCTTAGTTTTATGGAAATAACAAAAACCATTTTTATCTAAATCTTTTTTTACATAAAACTTTTCACAATCAATACAATAAAAACCTATATATTTTTTTTTAAATATAAAATTCTTATGCGATAAAATATTAATTATTCTTTTTACAGTATATATATGTTTTTTATCAGTAGTTCTTATAAAATCTGTATATGATATATTTAAAATATTCCAAATATTTTTAAATTTTTCACTAATTTCATCACAAAATTCCTTAGGTGATTTTTTTTTTACTTTTGCAGCTTCAAAAATTTTTATACCGTGCTCATCAACTCCTGTAAGAAAATAAACATCATAATTATTTAATCGTTTCCATCTAGCTACTACATCAGAAAATACAGTTGTATAAGAATGACCTATATGTGGTACATCATTAACATAATAAATTGGAGTTGTAATATAAAACTTCATAAATAATTCCTTAAAAATATATTTTTTATTATTAAAAATACAATACCTTTAAAAAATTCTTTTCTTTTTTTTAGATATTTCCTTTATACATATTTCTTTGCAATCTTTAGTGTCCTTGATACATTTATTATTATCATAAGATATACAACACATTAATCTACCACAAAGCCCAGAAAGCCTTGGAACATTCAATAATAAATTTTGTTTTTTGGCCATATCTATAGTTACTGGATTAAAATCTTTTAAAAATCTTTTACAACATAGAATATTTCCACACATTCCAATACCACCAATTATTTTTGCTTCATCTCTAACACCTATTTGTACCATTTGTATTCTTGTTTTTAAAATATGTCCTAAATCTTTTATAAAATTTCTAAAATCAACTCTTAATTCAGATGTATAATAAATAAAAAGTTTTGAACAATCAAATATATATTGAACACATGTTAATTTCATATCAAGATTGTATTCAATTATTTTTTTTAAAACAATTTTATTAACCTTTAAATTCTTCTCTTCATTTTTAATGTTTTTTTTAATATCCTTGTTTGTAACTTTTCTTAAAATTTTGTTTTTATTAATACAAGATTCATTAATATTATTAATTACTTTTTTATAAAAGATACCATATTCAATGCCATTTTCTGTTTCTACTATTATTTCATCGTTAAATTTTAGATCTATATTATCACTAATATTTACATATATTTTGTCTTTCATTTTTCTAAGAATAACAATTCCAATCTCAGACATAATAATCACAATCTCCAAATAAAAATAAATAATATATTTCTATTATTTTAATTATTAAAATCCAATAAATTAATAAGTAAACTATCAAAAACTATTCTTGGATTAACATTTTTTAAAAGCAATTTTTTTGAATAAATTAACAAATCAAGAATATAAATTAATTTATTAAAATTTCCACAAAATTTCTTTTTTGCATCATATATCATAATATCTATACATTCCAAATCATAATTTATAGACATTTTTTTAGAAAGTTCAAATATATCAGAAATATAAATCTTTTCATTAAATATTTTTTTTAAAATATTAAAATCATTGTTTATGTTATTAAATGTCTCATATATGATTTTTTTTGCAATAGATAACGATCCATTTGATAATTTAGCTATTTTTCTAGATTCATCAAAATTTAATGAAGGATAATTTAACGCAATCCATTTAAATACATCTTCAAATTTTAATCGTTTAAAAAATAAAGTCTGTAATCTAGATGTTATAGTTTTAGGTATTAATTCTTTATTTTTAGTAAAAAAAATTATTAAAACATTCTTAGGAGGTTCTTCTATTATTTTAAGCAACATATTAATTGCTATATTAGTTATTTTTTCTGCTGGATCAACAATAAAAATTTTATATTTGCCTTCATATAATTTCATAAATATTTTTTTCTGCATATATTTTATAGTTCGAATCTTTAATGTTTTTTGTTTTTTTATATCTTCTTCATATATTTGTGATTGTTTTTCAAAATTTATAAAATGCAAATCAGGATGTATACGCTTGTCAATTTTTTTACAAGAAATACAATTATTACAAGAATAAATACTTTTTTCACAATTTAAAATTTTTGCAAACTCAATTACAAAAGATTCCTTTACAATAACATCATCTCCAGTAAAAATATAAGCACAAGATATTTTTTTATTTTTTATTTGATTTACAATTATATTTTTTATTTCATTTTGCCCAAATACACTATTAAACATTTTACAATACCATATCAACAATTTTTTTTACTAATTTTTGAGTACTAACAATTGTTTTTTTTACTTTAACAATTTTTATTCTTTTAGAATTTTTTTTTGCATTTATCAAATAACCCTTTCTAACATTATTATAAAATTCAATTGATTCCCTTTCCATTCTATCTCCAAAGTTTTTATATTTAGAATTTGATTTTCTGGCAATATCTATCCCATAAGAAGATTCTATATCAAAATATATAGTTAAATCTGGAATAATTCCATACGAAGCAATAGAATTAAGTTTGTCTATAAATTTTAAATCTAATTTTCTTCCATACCCTTGATATGCAATAGTTGTATCAAAAAATCTATCACAAATAACAACTTTGTTTAAATTCAAAGATGGAATAATAACTTCTTTAACGTGTTGAGCCCTTGCAGCTTCATATAAAAAAAGTTCAGTTAATGGTACAAGATTAAATTTCGGATCTAATAAAATTTTTCTTATAACTTCTGAACAAATAGTTCCACCAGGCTCTCTTGTCAACATAACATCATAACATTTTTGTTTAATATATTTTTTTAAAAATAAACAATGTGTTGTCTTACCAGATCCATCACAACCTTCAATAGTTATAAAAAATTTTTTTTTAATCAATTTATTGCCTACTTTATTTAATATTCTTTTATAAACATCATAAATTATAAAAATATTAATATACTTTATATTATATATTTTTATAAAAATTGTTTAACTGCAAATAAATATTATTAATTCTTCCAAAACTGTATTAACATCAATATTGCAAGTTTTTATTGCTATATCAGCTTTTAAAATTATTTTAAAACTTTTTTTTAATACATTTATATCATGTTTTTTTAAATTTAAAAAAAATTTTTTACTATAAAAACTATATAGATTTATTTTTGATTCAACTATATTAATCGGTACATTTTGTTCATAAATCATACTTTTTGCAATAATTAGTTTTCTAACAATTGATAAAATTGAAAAAAGAATTTTAGTTGGTTCAATTTTTTCAATAAATAGTTTTTCAAGAACCAAAAAAGATCCTTTTAAATTTTTATTTTCAATATTATCTAACAATGTATATAATGTAAATTCTTTTGTAGAACCTGATATTTTTTCTAAATGCTCATATGTAACACTATCTTCATCTTTATCCATAAATAAAGATATTTTTTCTATTTCATTTGATATATCTAATAAATTATTGTTTTCATTAATAATTTTTAGAACAATATCATCTGAAATTATTTTTCTTTTTTTTAAAAATTCACTTTTTACAAATTCCTTCATCCTATTTTTATATCCGCTCATACAATCTACAGTAATACAATTTTTCGAGATAATGCTTTTACTTATAAAATTTTTTCTTAAATAAACATTATCATTTTCCCAATTACCAGAATAAAATAAAATTAAACACGAAGTTTTTACAATACTTGACAAATATTTAGTTAAAATTTCTGCAACAACTGTTTTTATTTTGTTAACTTCTTTAATAATAACAATTTTGTTATTACTAAATAATGGCAATGTTAACAATGAATTAAAAATTTCTTTATCTGAAAATTCAGAACCATAAAAAATTTCTTTATCAAAATTGTTTATAAAAAATAATTTTTCTATTTTTTTTATAAATATATCAATAAAACAATATTCAGCTCTTAAAAACAAATAAGCAGGAAATGCTTTTTTACATAATATTAATTTATCAAATTCTTGAACTTTTAAAATTGACATTTTTTATTTAACACATATATAAAAATAGTTTTAAAAATTATCACTTATATATTTTATAATATTTTTTGATATTTTTTGTAAAATAAATATCCTTTCATGTTCTTCATTAATAGGATAAATCATATTTGCATTATCATTAAAAAATCTAACAATCTCAACATTAGTATTTTTAGATGCACCATTGTTTTTATCAATAATCAAAACATCAATTGAAATTTTAATTTCATATATTCTTTGTAATTCATCTCTATAAAAAATTAATGGCTTAACATTATATTCTTTAACTATTATATCAAGTACAATATTAGAATCTATTATATTTTTTGTAAAACTAATTAACAAATCTTTTGATATTTCTTCAATGATTTCATTAAATAACTCTATTTCAATACCAGATTGGTCAGTATTGTTAACAATAGTATTAATATACATTTTAACACAACAATCATTTTTATTAATTTTATGACAGTAACAAGTCACAACATTAAATAATATAACAATTAATAATAAAAATACTTTATTCATTATTTAACAACTATTGTTACAATTTTATTTTTTATATAAGCAAATCTTATTATTTGTTTACAGTTTAATTTTAACATAATATTTTTATTTTTTTTAATAATACTTTTAACTTTTTTTTCATCATCATTTAATAAAACATTTATTTTTCCTCTAATTTTACCATTTATTTGCACTGGAATTTGAATTAATGAATCAATTGTAATCTTTTCATCAAAAATAGGCCATTTATAAAATGATATATATTTCTTATGACCTAATTTTTCCCAAAGTTCTTCGCAAACATGTGGAGTAAACGGTGTCATTAAAATCAAAATTGTTTCATATACATTTTTAGAAATATTATTATCATTTGAATGATATTTATATAAATATAGAGAATTAACTAATTCCATTATTGAAGAAATTGCAACATTAAAATGATATGTTTTTTCTATGCATTTTGTAACTTTCTTAATTGTTATGTTCATAATTTTTAAAATTTTTGTTTTCTCATATTCACTTGCACTTAAATCAGATTTTGTATTTATAATATAAAAAAGATTCCATATTCTATTTATCAATCTACAACATCCTTGTATACCTGAAAAAGACCAATTTAATTGTTTTGTTGGTGGTGCAGAAAATAAAATAAAAAGTCTGACAGTATCTGCTCCATATTTCTCTATCAATTCATCAGGGGATACAACATTATTTTTTGATTTAGACATAGCATATCCATTTAATGTAACCATACCTTGAGTTAAAAGATTTGTAAATGGTTCAGAGTATTTTATAAGTCCTAAATCTTTCATAACTTTGCACCAAAATCTAGAATATAATAAATGCATACAAGCATGTTCTATTCCTCCAATATATTGATCTACAGGCATCCAATAATTTATTTTCTCTTTACAAAAAATTTTTTTATTATTATTTGCATCACAATATCTCATATAATACCATGAAGAATCAAGAAAAGTATCCATAGTATCAGTTTCCCTTTTAGCATTAATACCACATTTCGGACACTTAGTATTTATAAATTTTTTTATATCATCTATTTTTTCTGGAAATGATAAAGGCAAATTTTCCTCTTTTATTGTAACAATACCACAATCATTGCAATAAATTATAGGAATAGGAGTACCCCAATATCTTTGTCTTGATATTAACCAATCTTTAAGTTTAAATTTTGTAACTTTTTTACCAAAATTATTTTTTTCAATAAAATCAATTATAATATCAAAAGCTTCTCTTGAATTAATACCATTAAAATTTTTTGAATTTATAAGAATACCATCTTGTTCATACGGATATTCAATTAATGCATTAGATTCTATAACTTGTTTAATTTTAATATTATATTTATTTGCAAATTCAAAATCTCTTTTATCATGAGCAGGAACTGCCATAATTGCACCAGTTCCGTATTCTATTAAAGAATAATTAGATACAAATATTGGAATTTTTTCCATATTGAATGGATTAATAGCGCAAATACCTTCTAATTTTACACCAGTTTTATTATTTTTGTCTAAAAATTTATCTTTGTCAAATTTTTTATAATTTTCAAAAACATAATTAGAAACGTCATTATAATTTGTTATGTACTCTTTTAATTCATTAATAATTTTATGTTCAGGAGCAAGAACTATAAATGTAACACCAAATACAGTTTCTGGTCTAGTCGTGAATACAACAATTTTTTTATTATATATATTAAACAATTTAAAATAAATTTCGACACCATATGATTTACCTATCCAATTTTTTTGCATTGATAACACTTGTTTAGGCCAATGATTAATAAGATTAACATGCCCATTCAAAAGATCATTTGCATAATTTGTAATTTTTATAAACCATTGTTCCATATTTTTATATTCAATGTCATTGTTACATCTCCAACATTTTCCATTTAACACTTGTTCATTCGCTAATACTGTTTTACATAAATTACACCAATTAACTTTAGAATTTTTTCTAAAAATTAAATCATTCTCAAACATTTTCAAAAACAACCATTGAGTCCATAAATAATATTTTTTATCACTCGTTTTAATTTCTCTTGTCCAATCATAAGAAAAACCAAGACTTTTAAATTGCTTTTTCATTTTATTTATATTATGTTCTGTCCAAAGTTTAGGATGTATTTTATTTTTTATAGCAGCATTTTCAGCAGGTAATCCAAATGAATCCCATCCAATTGGATGCAATACATTTTCATTGTTCATAATATGGAATCTAGCAATAGCATCTCCAATAGAATAATTCCTAACATGACCCATATGTAATTCGCCAGATGGATAAGGTAACATAACTAAACAATAATATTTTTTTTTTTTTTTTTTTTAACATTAAAAATTTTATCAGTTTCCCACATATACTGCCACTTTTTTTCTACTTTCTTATGATTATATTCATTTATCATAATATATCTCCATTTCTACTATAAAAATAAAATATTTTGTTAATTTTATGTTTATTAAAAAACATATATTATTTACTTATTAATCATTTCAAATGCTTTTTTTGCTATACTTTCTTCTGTAAGATTATAAATTTTACTTAAAATATCTAAATTTCCATGTTCTATAAATTTATCAGGCAATCCTATACATTCAACAATTGCTCCACTATTATTCAAAAAAGATTTAATATATTCACCAAACCCACCTATTAAAACATTTTCTTCAACAGTAATAAAATTTTTTATATTTTTTAATATTTTATATACAATATTTATATCAAGAGGTTTTAAAAATCTCATATTTACAACACAAGATGTTATACCTTTTTTTTCAAGTAATTCAGCAGCTTTTAAACATGTATAAACATGTTTCCCTATAGATAAAAAACAAATATCTTTTCCATCTTTTAAAACATTAGCTTCTCCTATATTAAAATCTTTTATATTATCATAAATATTAATAATTTGACCTTTTGGATATCTTATTACACATGGTTTATTTAAATCAAATGCCATTTTTATCATATAACATAATTCATTGCCATCTGCTGGTGACATTATAATTAAATTTGGGATATATTTTAAATAAGAAAAATCAAATACTCCATGATGAGTAGCTCCATCTTCTCCAACAAAACCAGATCTGTCTAATGCAAAAATAACTGGTAAATTTTGCAATGCAACATCATGTATAATATTGTCAATTGCTCTTTGCATAAAAGTTGAATATATTGCACATATTGGCTTCATACCACCTGCTGCTAAAGAAGCTGCAAACGTAATAGCATGTCCTTCTGCAATACCAACATCAAAATATCTATTAGGATAAAAATTATAAAATTTATCAAGTCCTGTCCCTTCAGGCATTGCGGCAGTTATTGCAACTATTTTTTTATCAATCTTTGCTAATTTTATTAAAGTATCTGAAAAAATTTTTGTATATGTAATATTTTTCTTAGTTAAAATATTCCCAGTTTTTATATCAAAGTTTTCTACACTATGAAATTTTGTTGGATTAATCTCTGCTTGATAATAGCCCTTCCCTTTCTTTGTAACCACGTGAAGTAAAATTGGACCTTTCATATTTTTTAAATTATTTAATATAGTGATCATGTTTTTTATATCGTGTCCCTGTATAGGTCCAATATATGCAAACCCCATTTCTTCAAACAACATTCCAGGAAAAAATATTACTTTAATCCTTTTAATAATTTTACCAAATGATAATAATTTAAACTTATTAACTCTATTTATCATCCTTATAATCTTTTCTTCAACTTTCCTTGCCATTCCAAAAGTTAACAATTTAGCAAAGTATCCTACAATAGCTCCAACTTTTTGAGAAATAAACATTTCATTATCATTTAATATAATTAGCATATTTTTTTTTAAGTGCCCTGCATTTTGTAATCCCTCAAATGTTAATCCATTTGTCATAGATCCATCTCCAACAACAGCAACTATATTATAACGTTCAATGTTTAAATCTCTCGCAACAGCAAATCCAAGAGCAGAAGAAATTGCAGTAGATGAGTGCCCAGTACCAAAAGAATCATATTTAGATTCACATATTTTTGGAAATCCACTAATTCCATTAAACTGTCTTAAAGTTTTAAATAAATTTTTTCTACACGTAAGAATTTTATGTGTATATGATTGATGACCTACATCCCAAATTATTTTATCATATGGAGTATTAAATACATAGTGTATAGCAATAGTCAATTCAACAACACCTAGATTCGATGAAAGGTGTCCTCCATTTTTAGAAACAACATTTATTATTTCTTCTCTTATTTCTTTTGCAAGATTATTAAGATCTTTTAAACTTAATTTTTTAATATCATTAGGACAATTAATTTCATCTAAAATTTTCATAATTTTTAATTCTAATTTAATCTACTTGTTATTAATTTTGAAATTTCATAGAATATTTTTGATTTTATACCAAATATAGATATAATTTTTTCTGCTCTTTTAATATATTTGTAAACATTTTTTTTTGCTTCATCTTCCGTATACAACGTCAATGCAGTAAGTTTCTTTTTTTCTTTTTCAACACAATATTTAAATTTGTTATCACAATAATCATGTGAATCTAAAATATCATCAACAATTTGAAAAGCTATCCCTATATTAATCCCATATTTTTTTAAAATTTGCAATTCATTATCATTAACACCAACTAGAGTAGATCCAGTTAAAAGACTTGCTATTATTAATGATGAAGTTTTTTTTATATAAATAGATTTTATTTTTTTTTTCAAAAAAATAAAATCATTATTTATACTTAAATTATTATTTTTTATAATTTTTATATCATCAATTTGTCCAGAAATCATCCAAGAATAACCTATGTATTCTGAAATAAATTTTATAGCTTTATTTATGTTTTTTTCACTACTTTTTGATTTTAAAATTAAACTGAATGCTTCAGTTAAAAGTGCATCTCCAGACAAAATAGCTACAGATTCACCAAATTTTTTATGATTTGTTAGAATACCTCTACGAAAATCATCATTATCCATAGCAGGTAAATCATCATGTATCAAAGAATATACATGTATGTATTCAATTGCACATGCAGCAGGAATAACATCATGCATTTTTCCACCAAAAAGTTCAGCAGACAAAATAACAAGCAAAGGCCTTAATCTTTTACCTTTTGATAAAACACTATAACGCATACTTTGTGAGATAATAGAATCATCTTTTGGAATAAATTTTTTTAATGAATAATTAATATATTTTATTTTTTCTAAAATACACTTTTCCAAATTATAAACTCCTAATCACTAATATTTTTATTATAAATTATAAATATATAAATTAAACAAAATATATTTAAAAAACAAATTATTTTGATATATCTTGTGCTCTAGTTTCTCTTATAACAACAACCTTAATTTGTCCAGGATATTCAAGTTCAAACTCTATTTTTTTTGCAATATTGTGCGCTAAAATTTTAGATTCCTCATCATTAATACTACTTGGTTCAACAAGAATTCTAATTTCTCTACCAGCTTGTATTGCATAAGCCATTAAAACACCATTGAAGCTTTTTGCAAGATTTTCAAGCCTTTCTAATCGTTTAATATAATGTTCTATGGATTCTCTCCTAGCTCCAGGTCTTGCAGCAGAAATTGCATCAGCTGCAGCAACAATAAATGCCTCTTTACTTGCAGGTATTTCAATTCCTTCATGATGTGATAAAATTGCATTTATCATTTTTGGTGATTCACCATACTTTTTGGCAATATTAGCAGAAATTTGATGATGAGTTCCCTCAACTTCATGATTAATAGCTTTTCCTATATCATGTAATAATCCAGCTTTTTTACAAAATGTTATATTAAGACCTAATTCACCTGCAATTGCTCCAGCAATCCAAGCAACTTCTAAAGTATGTTGAAGTTGATTTTGTCCATAAGAAGTCCTGTATTTCAATTTACCAAGTAATTTTAATATTTCAAAGTTAAGTCCAGGAATACCAACATCAATTGCAGCTTGTTCTCCAACTTCTTTTAAATGTTGATCCATTTCTTTTTTTACTTTTTCAACAACTTCTTCAATTCTTGCTGGATGAATTCTACCATCAATAATTAACCTCTCTAATGCAATTTTTGCAATTTGTCTTCTAATCCCATCAAAAGATGACAAAGTTATAGATTCAGGTGTATCATCAATTATTAAATCAACTCCAGTTACTTGTTCAAATGTTTTTATATTCCTTCCTTCTCTACCTATTATTCTACCCTTAATTTCATCATTTGGAATTTGAATAGTTGACGTAGTAATTTCTATAGTATGATCAGCAGCTATTTTTTGTATTGAAATGGACAATATTTCTTTTGATTTTTTTTCTGCAGTTTCACGAATTTCTTGTTCAAGTCTCTGTGATAATATAGCTATATCTTTTTTTACTTCTCTTTCCATTTCATCTGACATTGCTTTTTTTGCTTCTTCTTGTGTCATTTTAGAAATTTTTTCTAATAATTTTATTTGTTCTTCTTTAATTTTTTTTATATTAGAAGTTTCTATAACAATAAATTGCTCCTTAACAAAAAAATCTTTTTCCTTTACTATTAAATTTCTATCACGCTTATCAATTAAATCATTTTTTTTATCTAAATTCTCTTCGCGTTGTATTAATCTATTTTCAATGTTTTGAATAGTTTTTTTTTTGTTTATTATTTCATAGTCAACTTCTTTCAATTTCTTCATTGCAAGAATTTTTGCTTCTTTTATAATTTTATCTGATCTTTTTTCTGCAGATTTAATATTAATTTTTACATATAAAAAACGAAAAATATATCCAATAATTAATGAGATGCATATTATTATAAAATTTAACATTTTTAATAACTCCTAAAATTTTAAATATTTAATTTAAATTAATTATAAAAATTATATAAAACAATAATTTGCTAATATTAAGTTTTTATAATTCTTTTGTCAGTAATAATAAAACCAACAGGTAAATCATATTTATTAATTGGTATTTTTTTAACAATTTGTATATCATACGCAATTCCAAAAATCTTATATTTTGGAACATCAAAAAGCCATCTATCATAATATCCTTTACCATATCCTATCCTATACCCAAATACATCAAATACTATACCTGGAACAAAAATTAAATCTATTTTTTTTTTATTTGTAATAATATCATATTCATTTTTATCTATTTTATATTCTTTTGAACAACAATAAAATCGTTGTCGCATTTCAAATAAATTTGAAATTTTCACAATTGACATCTTTTTATTAACACAATCAGTTATAACAGGTATAACAACAAATTTACCATCATCAATAATAGATTTTATCATAAAATCAGTTATAACTTCAGTTCCAAAAGATAAATATAACATAATAATATTTGATTTTTTATAAATATTCAAATTTCTAATTTTTTTAAAAATACATTTGCTAAATGAAATTAAATTAGAATTTATAATTATGTTTCTTTTAAGAAGAAAAATATTTCTTATCTTTTCTTTTTCAATGTCAATATTTTTATTTATCATATATTACCATATAAAAATACATGCATTTTACAAAAACAACATATATATTAATATATTTTTAAACAAAAAAATATCATAATTAAATACAAAAATAAAGTATAAATTATATTTATGTAGATATTGATTTTTTAGAAAGACAAATTGTACTTATTTGTTTATAGTATAATTTATTAAGTTTATAATATATTGGTTAAAAAGAATATTATAATTAATCTATTTTTATATAATCAGTTTCATTTAAATTATCTATAACTTTTTTTAATTTTTTTTCATATTTAATTGCAATATTTTTTTCAGAATCTACTAATTTAAATAATTCAATTGCAATTTTAACAGAAGTTAATACAGCTATTTTCTGAGTATCAGGTACAGTAGAATTTTCTAGTTTTACTTTTAACCAACACTCATTAACTAAATTTATTATCATATTGAAATCACATACATCAATTCCATCTACATCTAATTCTATATCTCTTCCCATAATTTTTTTACATATTGTTGTCAAAATAATTAAACCTCACATCATATCAATTTTTTTTATAATCCTTTCAATTATCAAAATAACTTCATCAATATTTTTTTTTAAATTTATGTATTCTAATATTTGTTTTTTAAAAAGCTCGTTTTCTTTTTTTAAATAATCAACTTCTAATTTTAATTTATTATTTTCATCAGAAAATATCTTTAACTTATCTACAACTTCTTTTGTTTTTAAAATTAATGTTTCAACAATATCCATACTACAGATTTTATAATTTTACAAATAAAATTGTCAAACAATATGAAAAGCATAATCAATTATAAACAATGTTTTATCTTAATACAATATTGAATTTATTATAGAGTTCATCTAATAAAATTTTTATATCCTTATTTACTTCATCATCAGTTAATGTTTTATTGTCACTTCTATAATATAATCTAAATGAATAACTTACATTATTATCAATATAAAATATAGAAAATAATGAATATTTCTTTAAAATTCCATTTTTTTTTATTTTTTCTTGAAAAACGCTTTCTATATCAGAAAATTTTATAGTTTTATTTGCAACAATTGAAATATCCATTTTAACAATTGGAAACTTTGAATATTTTTTAAAAACAATTGATTTTTTATAATATTCATTTTCAATAGTAGATATATCTAGTTCACAATAAAATATATCATCTTTAATATTTAAACTATACGAATCACTTACTTTTTTTAAAATACCAAAACTACCAATATTTTTTTTATTATAAATTATAGACAAAGTCTTAGAATTATCATAATAATTGTTTTCTAAATTTTTAACAAATTTAAATTCATTTGATGGTAAAATATTTTTTATTATACCAGCTCCAAAATAAAAATCATATTTTGGAATAAATTTATAATTACTCCATTTCCACCATTCATTCCATATTTTTCCGCAAACAACAAAACCAAAAGATTTTCGCTCTCCTTCTTTATTAAAAATCTTCCCATATTCAAATAATGCAATACTATCAAACCCTTGTCCAATATTTAATAAAACATTTTTATATAACCCAACAATTAAAGACGGCCTAAGAACTTCATTTTCTTTAGATAGAGGATTTAAAATTTTATAATAATGCAACAAATTAAATTTTTTGATTTGTTTAATCTCTAAAAAACTATAATTAATAACTTCACTAAAACCAAAGTTTTTTAATTTACTTTTTAAATCATAAACAATTGAATTAAATGAAAAATCATTTGACATATCATTAATTTTATATTCATGTTTATTTATACATGGAATAGAATCATATCCTTTAATTCTTATTATTTCTTCAATCAAATCTTCTTCAATCTTTAAGTCTTTTCTCCAACTAGGAATATTGCAAATAATTTTGTCATCTTTTATTTCAGTATTAATTCCAAGTGATTCTAAAATTTCGATTGATTCATCTATTTTTATATTATATCCTAAAATTTTTGATATTTTCTCAATTCTTAAAAAAATTTTTATTTCATCATTGTGAATATTTTTATAAACATATTTTGAATCTATGTCTCCACCAGCAATATCAATTATCAAATTTATAGCTCTCCAAAATGAATATTCAGAAGCAACAATATCTACACCTTTCCCAAATCTATAAGACGATTCAGTTACAACACCAAGATTTTTTGATGTTTTATTAATAGAATCACAATTAAAAACAGCACTTTCCAAAAATATATTTTTTGTACAATTATCAATACTTGAATATTTCCCACCGATAACCCCAGAAATTGCAATTGGATTATTGTAATCAGATGTTATTAATATATTTGGATCGAGATTATATTTGTTTCCATTAATTGCAATAATACTTTCACAATTTGTTGCTTTTCTAATAGAAATACATTTGCAATTTATTTTATCAACATCAAAAGCATGCAATGGTTGCCCAAGCTCAATCATTACATAATTTGTTATATCAACAATATTGTTTATCGAATTAATACCAACATCATATAATATATCTGATAACCATTTCGGTGATTTTTTTATTTTAACATTACGTATAATACATGACATATAATTTAAACATAAGTCTGATTCAATTTTTAAAGAATTAAAAAATTTTAAATTATTATATTTTTTTATATTTGGCAATAACATTTTTTTTTTTAATTTAGCACATATCTCTCTCGATATACCAAGATGACTTAAGCAGTCACCTCTATTAGTCATTATTTCAACATCAAAAATTTTATCATTTTCTTTTATATTAATTATATTATTCAGACTCTCGCCTATTTTTGTATTATCACAAAGAATTAATATATTATCTGATTCATTTCCAAGTCCAAGTTCTTTTTCAGAACACAACATTCCATCAGATTTTATACCTCTTATTATTTCACTTTTTATTACAATATTTTTTGATAATTCAGCCCCTATTTTTGCAAATGGGACAATTTTGCCAATACTAATATTTTTTGCACCACATACAATAGAATATTCTTTTACATTATCTGTAACATTGCAAATTAATAATCTATCAGAATTCTTATGTTTATAAATATTTAATATTTTTACAGCAACTACATTTTTTAAATTATTATATTCATGTTTAACAACACAACTTTCAAATCCAATTGATGTTAATAGATCAACAATATTTATCTTATTTAAGTCAAATCCGATAAAATTTTTAAGTAAATTATGTGATATTTTCATTTTAAAAACCCTATTAAAATTGTTTTAAAAATCTTAAATCATTTTCATAAAACAAACGTACATCACTAACATCATATTTTAACATAGTAATTCTCTCAACTCCAATGCCAAATGCATAACCTGTATATTTTTCTTTGTCATAATTTACTGATTTTAAAACATTAGGATGAACCATCCCACAACCTAAAATCTCTATCCATCCTGAATTTTTACATATTTTACAACCATTCCCATTGCAAAAATTACATTGTATATCAACTTCAGTTGAAGGTTCGGTAAATTGGAAATAGGAAGGTCTAAAGCGCAATTTTAAATTCCTCGAAAAAAAAGCATGTACAAACTCAAATAAAACATTCTTAAGATCTAAAAAAGTTATATTTTCATCAACTTCAATGCCTTCTATTTGATGAAACATAGAAGAATGTGATGAATCAGAAGATTCGTTTCTATATACTTTTCCAGGAATTATAGCTTTGATAGGAGGTTTATGTTTTTCCATTATATGTATTTGTCCAGGAGAAGTGTGTGTTCTAAGTAGTAGATCAACATACCCATCTATATAAAATGTATCATGAAGATCTCTTACAGAATGATTTTTTGGGATATTTAATGATTCAAAATTATACCAATCGGTTTCTAATTCTGGCCCATCACTAACTAAAAAACCAAACGATTTAAAGATTGATGATATATCATATATAGTCTTAGAAATAGGATGAAAATTACCATTTACAAACGGGAAAAACAATCCCTCAGAACAATCAAAATTATTTTTATTTTTTTCTACATTTGTACAATTTTTATTGTATTGTTCTTTATTAATTTTGACTAAAATATCATTTTTAGCTTTATTTATTTTTGATCCAATATCTTTTTTATAATCATCATTATAATTATGCAACGATTTTAAAATTTGTATAAAAATTCCATTTTTACCAAAATATTCTTTTTGTATTTTCTTAAGTTCTGTAAAATCACAATCATTTATTTTGTTATAAAAATTATCAAAAATCAAATTATTTTTCATCAAAAATCAATATCCTCTTTTTTTGCTAATTTTGTTATATAATGTTAAACAATCAAATATATAAATCATAAATTTACATATTATTGCGATTTAACATATTGTACAATACGTTTAAAAACATGAGTATAATTAATAGAAATTTCAGAAAGTATTTTTCTATTTATTTCAATATTCGCTTTCCTAAGTAAATATATAAAATTAGAATAAGTGATGCCTTCACTCCTAGTAGAAGCGTTTAAACGAACTATCCACATATTCCTAAATTTTGATTTTTTATCTTTTCTACCAACATATGAATAACTAAGAGATTTTTCAGCTTGCTGAACAGCAATTCTCCAGCGATTTTTTTTTGAAGCATAGAATCCTTTTGTTAATTTAAATACTTTTTTTTTTCTTTTTCTCGTATATACAGAATTTTTTGTACGCATAATAATTCTCCATAAACATTAACGAAACATATTTTAAAATTTATATGGCATTAATTTTAAAATTGTTTTCATATCTGATTTTTTAATTATAGAAGATTTTCTAGATATTCTACTTTTATCTGAACTATCACCTATCATAAAATGTCTCTGCCCAGATTTTTTATATTTCACTTTTTTTTTTTTAGTAATTTTAAAACGTTTTTTTGCTCCACTATGAGTTTTCATTTTTCTCATCTTAAGATTCCTTTTTATTAGTAATAAAATTTTTCTTAGGCATAAAAATAACAAATATTTTCATTCCTACAAACGATATAGATTCATCAAAGTCAGAAATATCTAATAAATCTTTTTTAATTTTACACATAATCTTTATTCCAAGATCTTTATATTGCAATTCTCTTAAAGTAAAAATCATTGTAAATTGTACTTTTTTTAAATTACACAATAATTTTCTTGCATGTTTAATCTTAATTGATAAATCATGTTCAGAAATACGAGGTTTAATTCTAAATTCTTTAACCTCAACAATTTTTGATTTTTTCCTCATTAATTTTTCTTTTTTATCAATTTCATATTTAAATTTCAGAAAATCTACTATCTTACAAAGAGGAGGAACAGACTTACTAGAAATCTCAACCAAATCCAATCCTTTATCATTAGCAATAGATAAAGCTTCAGTAGTTTTAACAATTCCAATCATAGTTCCATCAAAATTAATAAGTCTTACTTCAGGAACTTTAATAAATTGATTTATACGAATTTTTTTTTTATTTACAATTCCCTCCAAACAACAAAAATAAAAACTATAGTAATTATACTATAAAAAAATTATTTTAAATATAAAACTGTCAAACATCACTTTTATTCACCTTTAACAAATCTTCCAGTAGAGAAACACACCATTCCATATCAAAAACAAATTTATTTATACATCGCAAAAATAAATTATAAGCAACTGTAGATGGTACAGCAACTAATAAACTTGCAGCTGTTGCAATAAGTGCTTCAGAAACACCACCTACAACAACACTTATGTCATTAGAACCAATTAATGAAATACTACTAAAAACTTTTATAATTCCTAAAACCGTTCCTAATAATCCTACATAAACTATGATATTTCCAATAACACCTAGTACAGTAACAAATTTTTCAAGTTTAAATGTTTGAATCATAACTTCTCTATTCAATATTTTATCAATTTCATCATTACTATCTAATAAACTTATAAGTCCAATCTTAGATATTTCAGCAATTGGTGAATACTCTGTATCACAAAAACTTATAGCATCCTTTATTTTGCCATCCTTAATTTTTTCAATCAATTTTTCCATAAAAATTTTTTTTTTAATTCTTGATTTTATAAAAAATTCTATAACCTTAAAACAAATTATACTAAAAGATAATATAGAAGACACCAAAATAATATAAAAAATAAAACCACCATTAACAAAAACTGTAACAAGCATTTTGTATGTGTTCATAAAATATACCTTAAATCAATTTTACTGTATATTAACATATTAACTACAT
This sequence comes from Endomicrobium sp., assembly GCA_031263865.1. Lineage (GTDB taxonomy): Bacteria > Elusimicrobiota > Endomicrobiia > Endomicrobiales > Endomicrobiaceae > Endomicrobiellum. Next base: position 9,167 of record JAISEY010000004.1, on the reverse strand, counting down.
AAAAAACAAACAAAACATTATAAATATACATAATATTTTAAAAAATTATTTAAAATTAAACAAATTGCAAAAACATTTTATAATTTATTTAATATTTTTAATATTTTATGTATTGATTCTTCATAATTCAAAAAAGTAGATTCAATATTTTTATTACATCTAGATTTTATTTCAATTATTCCTCTATCTTTTTCCATACAGTTAATAATTATTTTATACGGAATCCCAATCAAATCAGCATCTTTGAATTTATAACTTACTCTATAATCTCTATCATCAAGTAAAACATCAATCCCACATTTAGAAAGTTTTTCATATATTTTAAAAGTAATTTTTTTTGTTTCTTTATCAAAAAAATTGATTGGGATTATAACAGCATCAAATGGAGATATTTCTTTTGGCCATATTATTCCATTAATATCGTGAAATTGTTCTATCGCAGATGCAATAATTCTTGTTATACCAATACCAAAACATCCCATTTCAATAAGTTTTTTATTGCATTTTTCATCAATATATGTTGCATTCATTAATCTTGAATATTTTGTATTTAATTTAAAAATATGTCCTACTTCTATTCCTCTTGAAAAAATAAGTTTATTTTTTTTGCATTTAGGACAAATATCATTTTTAGAAATTTTTCTTATATCAGCAACAATATCAGCTTTATAATCTCTATCATAATTAACATTTTTTATATGATAATTTTCTTTATTAGAACCAACTATTGCGTTTTGAATATTTATAACGGATAAATCAGCAATTATTTTTATATTTTTTAATCCAATTGGACCAATAAAACCTATTATTGTATTTGTAATTGAAAAAATGATTTTTTCATCAGCAAAAAATAATCTATTAGCAGATAACAATAGTTTAAGTTTTTCTTCATTTACTTTATGATCTCCTCTTATTAAAACAACAATTGGAATATCATTAGCAATATAAATAATTGTTTTTATTAATTTAGCTAATGGTACTTTAAAAAATTTTGCAACATCAATACTTGATTTTATACCAATTGTTGCAACTTCTTCAATAGAAGAAACAATTTCTTTGTCTTGATTTATACTTAATGCCTCAGCTTTCTCAACATTAGCTCCATATCCACAATCACATAAAACAATTTGATCTTCTCCATTATTTGTAATAGCAATAAATTCATGTGAAGATGAACCTCCTATTGCACCAGAAGTTGCTTCAACAATTTGAAAATTAAGTCCACATCTTGTAAATATATTTCTATATGCATTCAATACAATATCATAATGATTATTTAAACTTTTTTTATTTATATGAAATGAATATGCATCTTTCATTAAAAATTCTTTTGATCTTAAAACACCAAAACGTGGACGTATTTCATCTCTAAATTTAGATCCAATTTGATATAGCATGATAGGCAATTGTTTATATGAAACAATATTTTTTCTTATAAAATCAACAACAACTTCTTCAGATGTTGGAGAAAGACAAAAATCAGAATTTTTTCTATCTTTAAATTTAAAAAGTTCTTTTCCATAAATATCCCATCTACTAGTTTCAATAAATATTTTTTTTGGAAACATAGTAGGTAAAATTATTTCTTGTCCTCCAATATAATTCATTTCATTCCTTATTATATTTTCAATTTTTCTAATAATTTTAACTGCTAGTGGCAAAAATTCATAAAGTCCAGAAGATAATTTTCGTATCATCCCAGATTTTATCATTAACTTTACTGAAATTATATTAACATCAGAAGAAGTATCTTTTAAAGTAGGCAATAATAATTTAGAAAACAACATAAAACCTCTAAAATAATAAAAGATATAAAACTATTTAAAAATTTTTAAAATTTTAAATTTATTTTTTCCACCAGGAAGCTCAATTTCAACAATATCTCCAATTTTGTGCCCTAAAAGACCTTGTATAAGAGGAGATTGCACAGATATTTTATTTTGTTCAATATTTGATTCTTCAATATCTACTATAGTATATTGATACTTATTGCAATCATCATCTTCAATCAATACTTTTACACCTATAGATACAATATTAAAGTCAATATTTTGATCTTCAATTAATTTAGAATTCAATATTTTAAAATTGAGTTCTCCAATTCTAGTTATTATATTAGCAAGAGTTTCCTTTGCGGCATTATATTCAGAATTTTCTCTTAAATCTCCATGTTCTCTTGCATCAGAGAGTTCTTTTTGTACTAATATTTTTCTATTTTTAAGATTTTTTAATTCTTCAATAAGTTTTTTTTTCCCATCTTTAGTTAAATAAATTTCAGACACTTTCTTCTCCTATATATTAATAATGTTCTATTATATAAATAAGCTTTTTAATCCATTCACTATTTTCAACTTTTTCTATTACTTTCCCATTTTTAAAAAGTACACCAAACTTTTCACCACCAGCTATTCCAAAATCAGCATTTTTTGCTTCACCAGGCCCATTTACAACACATCCCATAATAGCTATTTTTACTGGTTTAAATAATCTTTTAAAGTTTTTAATATCAAAAACTTCTTTTTCAAATTCAGAAACTATCTTTATTAAATCAAACTTACATCTAGAACAAGTTGGACATGATATAATTTCAGGACCAAGTCTTCGTAAATTCATAGATCTCAAAAGATAATTAGCTACTTTAACTTCTTCAATTGGATCAGCAGTAAGAGAGACTCTTAAAGTATCTCCTAAATTATTGTATAAAATTATACCAAGACCAACAGACGACTTTATAGTACCAGTGAAAATTGATCCAGATTCAGTTATTCCTAAATGCAATGGATAGCTTTTCTTTTCAGCAAAAAGTTTATATGCTTCTACTGTTGTATAAACATCAGAAGTTTTTAAAGATACTATTATATTTTCAAAATTATTATCTTCTAAAAGATTAATGTATCTTATTGCTGTATTTACAATTATCTCTGCGCGTATTTCATCACGTTGGATATTTGACATTTTTAAAGAACCTGAATTAATTCCAATTCTTATTGGTATATTAGCATTTTTTGCTTCTTTTGCTAAAGTACAAAATATTTCATCTGGACCAATATTGCAAGGATTAATTCTTATTTTATCAACACCTTGTTTTATTGCTTCTAATGCTATATTATAATCAAAATGAATATCAGCAACAAGAGGAATGTTTATATTTTTTTTAATTTTATGAATATTGCAAACTGATTCAAAATCTGGAAATGAAACACGAACAATTTCACATCCAATGTCTTCTAATTGTTTTATTTGTTTAATTGTAGACTTTGCATCTTTTGAATTCGTATTTGTCATAGATTGAATTGAAATTGGAGATCCACCTCCTATGCAAACATCACCAACATTTATTCTTTTTGTATTAAATCTTGTATAAAACATATTTAAACACCAAAATATATTAATTAATTTATAATAACAAATACTAGATTTGTTTAATGCTTTTAATTTTTAGAATTAAATTTTTAGCGTATTCTCTAGCCCAAATATCAGATCTCATAATATTACTTAATGAAACATTGTTGAAAATTTTATGAGCTTTAACTGTTTTATAAATAATATTCGATATATCAGTAAACTTTATTTCTTTTTTTAAAAAAGCATATACAGCCACTTCATTCGCTGCATTCATAACAGATGGTGAAGTATATCCTATTTTTGCAACATCATATGCAATCTTTAAACATGGGAACTTATATATTTCAGGTTCATAAAATTCTAATTTTCTTAGCTTATTAAAATCTAAAAAATCAATACATGAATTAATTCTTTCAGGATAAGTTATAGCATATTGTATTGGAATATGCATGTCATTTTTAGAAATATATGCTATTATAGATCCATCAATATATTCAATCATTGAATGTATTATTGATTGTGGGTGTATTAATACATCTATTTTATTAATATCAATTCCAAAAAGAATTGAAGCTTCTATAATTTCAAACCCTTTATTCATTAACGTAGCACTATCAATTGTTATTTTTTTTCCCATTTTCCACGTTGGATGATTTAAAGCTTCGTCAACAGTTATATTAGAAAAATTATTTGAATATTTGTAAAATGGGCCACCAGATGCTGTAAGTATTATTCTACGTATTTTTGATTTTTTATCAATATTTAAACACTGGAATATTGCTGAATGTTCACTATCAATTGGAATAATTGAAACATTCTTAGTTTTAGCAAGTTTCATTATATAATTTCCAGCCATAACAAATGGTTCTTTATTTGCTATTGCAATATTTTTTTTATAATTAATAGACATAATTATATATTTTAAACCAATAGAACCAGACATAGCAGCGATAACTGTATCAACATTTTTAATAGAAATAAGTTTTTTTATTCCTTCATCTCCATTATAAACATATGTTTTCATTTTATTTGAATTGCACCATTTTTTTAGTTTTTTATAAGCAGAAAAATCATATACTGATACAGCAATAGGTTTAAAATTTTTAATTTGAGATTTTAAAACATCTATATTAGAATTAACAGCAAGTCCACTAACACAAATATTTTTATTAATTTTTGCAATAACATCAAGAGTTTGACTTCCAATTGATCCAGATGACCCTAATATTATTATATTTTTAGTCATTATAAACCACAACATTTTTTATATTTTTTTTTACTTCCACAATAACAAAGATCATTTCTAGATATATTTTTAATATTTATTCTTTTTTTTATATGATTTGTATTTACAAAATCAACAATGTCTTTATCGAAAAACATATTACCAAAATCTATTTTAAATATATATTCTATAGTACTTTCTCTTATTCTTTTCATCATTGATTCAAACAAAGAAAAAGATTCTTTTTGATACTCAATTTTTGGATCTTTTTGTGCATAAGCTCTAAATCCTATTCCTCTTTTTAATTGATCAAGTTCATTTAAATGATCCCTCCATGAAGAATCTATCATTTTTAGAAGAATAATTCTTTGCAAATTGTCCATTGAATATAATACATTTTCATCATTTATATTTTCATATATTTTTATAATTTTTATATATATATCATTTGAAATTTTATTTTTATTATTTAAATCTAAAACATATTTAAAATCATATCTAATACCAAAAGTTCTTAGCAACCATATATTAATACTTTCAAAATCATAATCTTTTAAATATTTATATTTATTAATTTTTTCATATATAGAATCTTTTATCATGTTTTTAATTATCGTTGAAATATTATTGCCACACAAAATTTCATTTCTTAATTTATAAATAGCTTCTCTTTGTTTATTCATAACATCATCAAAATCTATAAGATGTTTTCTTATATCAAAATTCATCCCTTCAACTTTTTTTTGAGCATTTTCAATAATTCTTGATATCCATGGATGTTGTATATTTTCACCATCTTTAAAACCTATTTTTTTCATTATTATCGAAATTTTATCCGACCCAAAAAGTCTCATAAGTTCATCTTCCATAGATATAAAAAATCTTGTAGATCCAGGATCACCTTGCCTACCTGCACGACCTCTAAGTTGATTGTCTATTCTTCTCGATTCATGTCTTTCAGTACCTATTACATGAAGACCACCTTTTTTTTTTATTTCTTCATTTTGCAAAATACTCCCATTACCAAGAACTATATCAGTTCCTCTTCCTGCCATATTAGTAGCTATAGTAACAGCATTTTTTTCACCAGCATTCGATATTATTTGTGCTTCAAGATCATGGTGTTTAGCATTCAAAATTTTGTGAGGAATATGTTTATTTTTTAACATAATAGAAATTCTTTCAGATTTATCTATTGATCTTGTTCCTACTAGAACTGGACGACCATTTTTCCATAATAATTCTATTTCATTTATAATAGCATTGTTTTTTTCTTTTTCAGTCATATACACAACATCTGGATAATCTTTTCTTATCATTTGTTTATTTGTTGGAACAGCAACTACATCCAATTTATAAATTTCAAAAAATTCTTCAGATTCTGTCATAGCAGTACCAGTCATTCCAGAAATTTTGTTATATGATCTAAAAAAATTTTGGAATGTTATAGTTGCAAGTGTTTGATTTTCATTTGCAATTTTTAAATTTTCTTTCGCTTCAATTGCTTGATGAAGTCCATCAGACCATCTACGACCAGGCATAAGTCTACCTGTAAATTCATCAACAATTATAATTTCTCCATTTTTTATTACATATTCAACATCTCGATGATATAAATTGTGAGCAATAGCAGCTTGTGTTATATGATGAACCCATTCAGATTGTAAATCATCATAAATATTTTTTATTCCTAATATTTTTTCTGATTTTTGCACACCTTCTTCAGTCAATACAACAGAATGATTTTTTTCATCAACAAGATAATCATATCCTTTTGACAAATCAATATTATTATGTTTTGCTTTTATTTCTTCATTTTCAGTAATTTTCCTACACTTCAGCAATGGAATTATTCTATTAGAACTATAATACTTATCAGTCGATTTTTCAGAAAATCCTGAAATAATAAGAGGAGTTCTAGCCTCATCAATTAAAATTGAATCAACTTCATCTATAATTACATAATTTAATCCACGCATAACTCTATCATGTTCTGATGTAACAAGGCTGTCTCTTAAATAGTCAAATCCTACTTCATTATTTGTAACATATGTTATATCACAATTATATGCATTTTTTCTTTCTTCATTTTTACTATTATTGCTAATATTGCCAACAGTTAGTCCAAGTTGTTTATATATTGGACTCATCCAATTCATATCTCTTTTTGCAAGATAATCATTTACAGTAACTACATGTACTCCTTTGCCTGGTATAGCGTTAAGATAAGCTGCAAGTGTTGCAACTATTGTTTTTCCTTCTCCTGTTTTCATTTCAGCTATTTTCCCACTGTGCAATATATAACCTCCAATCAATTGTACATCAAAATGTCTCATATCAATTGTTCTTGCAGATGCTTCTCTAACACATGCAAAAGCTTCAGGCAAAATACTATCAAGAGTTTCTCCAGAAAAAAATCGTTTTCTAAATTCAACAGTCTTGTTTTTTAATTCTTCACTTGTAAGTTTTTTTATACAAAATTCAATAGAATTAATTTTTTCAACAATTTGTTTTATATTTTTTATATCTTTTCTTTTTTTAAAACTAAAAATAAAATTAAAAATATTTTTTAACATTTTATACCATTTTTAAAAACAAAATATTAAATAATGTCTATACAATTTATTCATTTTCATTATATTTAAATTTTATTATTTAGTGTCAAATAATAAAATTTGAAGCAACTTGATTAAACAAAAAAACATAATCTTTAACAAGTTTTACTTTATTTTTTTCTTTTTTCAACATTTTTTTTTTTAAACACATTAAAACAGATTTTTTATGTTCTAAATTTCTAAAACTATTAATAGACACTCCATCATTAAGAAGTCTTAATCCAAGAATTATTTTTTCAGTTTCATAGATTATATCATTTATATATTCATTTTCAACTCTAACATCGAAATTATTAATAATTAATTTTATATATTTTTCAACGTTTTCTATATTTTTATATCTAAATTTTTTAAAATACCCAGAAGCTCCAGCACCAATTCCTATATATTCAAAATTACGCCAATAATTTGAATTATGAAATGATTCCATGTTTTTTTTTGCCCAATTAGAAATTTCATAATGAATATATTTTTTTTCAAGAAATTCAGAAGCTATATCATACATATGTCTTTGAGTAAAATCATCTATAACCATTCCGTTTCTATAAAAAAAAGTATTTTTTTCTATAGATAATGGATACAATGATAAATGTTCAGCATCAAAATATAAAACAGTTTTAATAGTTTTCTCCCAACTATTAATTGTTTGATTATTAAAACCATATATTAAATCAATGTTTACATTGTTAAAACCTATTTTTCTTGTCATGTCATAAATTTTGCAAAATGTTTTAAAACTATGCTCTCTTCCCAAAAAAAATAAAAATTTATCTTCAGTACATTGCATACCTATGCTTAATCTATTAACACCAAAATCTTTAAGAAGATATAATTTATCAATAGTAGTAGATTCAGGATTTAACTCAAATGTTATTTCACGAACTGCAGACAAATCAAAAGTTTTTTCTAATATAATAAATATTTTTTTTATTTGATTTAAAGATAATATTGAAGGAGATCCACCTCCTACATATATCGATTTTATTTTTTTACCATAAAATTTTATACTTTCATATTTTATAGATTCAATATACAAATCACATAAAAAAAAATTATAATTAACAGAAAAAAAGTTACAATAATTACATTTTTTTTTACAAAATGGTATATGAATATATAATCCAAGATCATTCATAAAAATCTAATAAAGACATATAAAACAATTAATCATTTTTTTTATTATCAAATAATTCTTTTATCCCAAATATAGAAGATAATATACCTGAGGTTTCAAGCGGGAGAAATATTTTCGTTGCTTTTCCATTAGCAATTTTACTAAGAGCTTCAAGATACTTTATTGCAATAAGATCATTTGTTGGATTTCCACAATGAATAGCATTGTATACAATTTCTGTTTTATATTTTTCAGCATCAGCAACTTTTTTTATTGCTTCTGATTCACCAATTGATTCTAAAATTTGTTTTTCTTTAATTGCTTCTGCATTAAGAATAACAGCTTTTTTTTCACCTTCAGCTTTTAAAATAGCAGATTGTCTTAATCCTTCAGCTTCTAAAATATTTGCTCTTTTTTCTCTTTCTGCTTTCATTTGTTTTGACATTGCATCAGTAATATCTCTTGGTGGATCTATTTTTTGTATTTCTACTCTTGTAACTTTAACACCCCATTTATCTGTTGCTTCATCCATTACAACTCTAAGTTGAGAATTTATTTTTTCTCTTGAAGTCAAAGTACTATCTAATTCCATATCACCAATAACATTTCTTAAATTAGTTTGAGCAAGTTTTAAAGCAGCAAGTGCAAAATTTTCAATATTGTAAACTACTTTAACTGGATCTGTAACTTGGAAATAAATTATTGCATCAACATCAACAGAAACATTATCTTTTGTTATAACACTTTGAGGTGGAACATCAATAACTCTCTCTCTCATATCAACTCTTACAATTTTCTGAAACATTGGTATAATTATATTTGCTCCTGAATTTTTTGTACAAGTATATCTACCCAAAGTTTCTATTAA
>JAISEY010000002.1 GCA_031263865.1 Endomicrobium sp. | reverse complement strand
TTAATAATGCCAGTTGCAATGGAAAAACAATTACGATTTGCTATTAGAGAGGGTGGAAGAACGATAGGGTCAGGAATTGTTACAGAAATTTTAGAATAAAAAGCTTAAAAAATTGTTTTATTAAAACAATAGATAATATATAAAAAGAAATAAATAGGATTAAGTAATGACAAAAGAAAAAATTGAATCATTAAAACAACGATTGAGAATCAGATTACGTTCGTATGATCATAAAATATTAGATGACTCTCTTGCTAAAATAATAAATACAGCAAGAAAGACTGGTGCTAATATAACTGGACCTGTTCTTTTGCCAACATGTATAAAAAAATACACTGTTAATAAATCAGTGCATGGTGATAAAAAATCTCGTGAACAGTTTGAGATGAGAATTCATAAAAGATTAATTGATATTAAAGATCCATCATCAAAAACTGTTGAAGAACTTACTAAGCTTGATTTACCAGTTGGTGTCGATATTGAAATAAAAATGTAGATATAAGAATTATTAAAAAATTAGAGAGATAACAATATATGTTAAAATCTATTATTGGTAAAAAAATTTGTATGACTCAAATTTTTGATAAAAATGGGAATATTGTTCCTGTTACATTGGTTAAAGCTGGGCCATGTATTGTCACTAATATTCGTACTGTTGAAAATAATGGATATTGTGCTGTACAACTTGCTTTTGATGATATAGAAGAAAAAAAATTAAATAGATCTAATATAGGATTTTTTAAAAAAAAAAAAATATCTTTCAAAAAAGTTTTGAAAGAATTTAAAACTGACAATTCTGATGATTTTGTAATTGGACAAGAAGTCAAAGTTGATGTATTTAAGGTTGGAGATTATGTTGATGTTCGTGCTATATCAAAAGGGAAAGGATATGCTGGTGTTATAAAAAGATACAATTTTGCTATGCAACCTAAAACTCATGGACAATCTGATAAAAGACGTTCGAGGGGTTCTAGTGGTGCTCAAGGACCTCAAAGAGTTTTTAAAGGGACAAGAATGCCTGGACATCTTGGCAATAAATATGTTACAATACAGAACTTATGTATTGTTGATGTTTGTTTAGAAAACAATACTTTACTTATTGGTGGATCAGTTCCATCTGTTAGATCTGGATTGTTGTTTATAAGTTATGCTGTTAAGATTTAGTGTGTTATTAAATTGTAGATGGGTATTGTAAAATGATAGTTTATAATATAAATGATGTAAAAAATAAAATTTCTAATATTTCTGCTTTTTTGAATATGAAAGTTTCTGATGAATTGTTGCATGAAGTAGTTGTAACATATTTAAACAATCAAAGATCAGGAACTCATAAATCAAAAACACGAGGAGATGTTTGTTTTTCTGGTAGAAAGCCTTGGGCACAAAAAGGAACTGGTAGAGCTCGTTCTGGACAAAAGAATTCACCATTATGGAGAAAAGGTGGAGTAATATTTGGGCCGCAACCGAAAGACTATTATATAAAAATATCAAAACGAAAAAAAAATTTATCTTTGAATATGGCTTTATCTCTTAAGTTTAAAAGTTCTAATGTTATAGTTGTTGATTCTGTAAATATTGATAATATAAAAACTAAAAAAGTTGTTGAAATTTTAAAAAATTTAAAAATTATTGATAAAAAAAATCTTTTTATAATGTTTGATGATTTAAAATTTAAAATTTCTGCAAGAAATATAAAAAATGTTTTTTTTGTAAATGTTAAAAATGTGAATGTTTATCAAATTCTTTTTGCTGACAAACTCATTTTTACAATTGATAGTTTAAATTATATAACAAATAAAATGAAAAACTAATTTTTTATAAACAATAAAAATTATATTTTTATATGATATTAGTGATATATGGATTTTAATTATGAAAATTTTTATAAAGAAATTTGCAATTTCTGAAAAAACTAAGTTTATGAAGGATAATTATAATAAATATACATTTTTTATACAAAAAAAATACAACAAATTTCAAATAAAAAATATTATAGAAAAGCTATTTAATGTTAGTGTAGAAAAAGTATATACATTAAATTGTAAAGGTAAAAAGAAAAAAATTAATTTGAATTATGGATATAGAAATGATTTAAAAAAAATAATAATAAAATTAAAAAGCGGAAACGAAATTAATATATCTGATAATATTTAATAAGTTTAAATTATATATTTTATAGGAGAATGAATGTCTGTTAAGGTTTTCAAACCATATACTTCATCTAGAAGAAAAATGTCTATTTCTGATTTTAAAGATATAACTAAAAAATATCCAGAAAAAAGTTTAATAAAAATTTTAAAAAAAAAGAGTGGAAGAAATAATCATGGTAGAATAACTGTTAGATTTAGAGGTGGTTGTCATAAAAGATTTTATAGAATTATTGATTTTAAAAGAGATAAAATTAATATTAAAGCTAAAGTTATTGCCATTGAATATGATCCTAATAGATCAAGTAGAATAGCTCTTTTACAATATGAAGATGGAAAAAAGAAATATATATTGTGTCCTATTAATGTTAATGTAGGTGATTCTCTAATGTCTGGTATTGATGCTGAAATAAAACCTGGAAATGCTCTTCCTCTTTCTATGATACCTACTGGAACTTTTATACATAATTTAGAACTAGTCCATGGAATGGGAGGAAAATTGGTACGTTCAGCTGGAGTATCAGCTCAATTGTTATCTAAAGAAGCAGGGTTTGCTCGCATTAGAATGCCGTCGAATGAAATAAGACTTATAAAAGAAAATTGTTATGCAACAATTGGACAAATTGGCAATATAAATCATGAAAATATTGTAATTGGATCAGCTGGAAGGAATCGTCATATTGGTAGGAAGTCACATGTACGTGGAACTGCTATGAATGCTGTTGATCATCCACATGGTGGAGGAAGAGGTAAATCAAAAGGAAATAATCAACCTAGAAGTCCATGGAATCAACCTGCTAAAGGATTTAAAACGAGAAAAAATAAAAAGAAATGGGATAGTTTAATAATAAGTCATCGTATAAATAAAAAATAAAATTGATTAGGAGACTTTATTAAATGAGTAGATCAATAAAAAAAGGACCATATATAGATATAAAGCTTTTAAAAAAAATAAAAAAGTTAAATGTTAACAATGAAAAAAAAATGATTAAAACTTGGGCTAGATCTAGTGTTATAACTCCAGAATTTATTGGACACACATTAGCTGTACATAATGGGAAAAAATTTATTCCTGTATCTATATCTGAACAAATGGTTGGGCATAAATTGGGCGAATTTTCTCCTACAAGAACTTTTAAAGGACATAGTGGTGTTGGTAAGCATGAATCATCTCTTACATAATTTTTTGTATTAATTATAATATAGTTGGAGAGGAAATTAAATGGAAGCAAAAGCAACTGTTAAATCTGTTAGATGTACTCCTAGAAAAATTAATCAAGTTCTTTCTCTTATTAGGAATAAAAAGGTTGATATTGCATTTAAAATTCTTTCATTTTTACCGAAAGCTGCTGCTTGTCAAGTTAAGAAAGTTTTAAAAAGTGCTGTTGCAAATTCTGGTAAACTTAAAGATTTTTCTAATCTTGTTGTTAAAGAAGCATGGGTTGGGAATGGTAAAATTTTAAAAAAAGTTCGATTTGGATCTAGACAACGTGCTAGTATTATAAAAAAAAGGACTTCTAATTTTACAATAATTGTTTCTGATTAAAGAATATTTTTATTATGGGGTTTTTTATTATGGGTCATAAAGTTCATCCAAAAGGAATTAGATTAGGATATGTTTGTGATTGGGATTCGAAATGGTTCAATTTAAAAGAAATGCCTAGTTTTATAGAGGAAGATTATAAAATTAGACGTTATTTAAAAAACAAATTAAAGTTGTCATTTGTATCTAAAATAATTATTGAGCGTCCAGGAAAGTATTTGAAAATAAGTATACATACTTCTAGACCTGGTTTTATTATTGGGAAAGGTGGACAAGGTATTGAAAATTTAAAAAAAGATATTGAATTAATGACAAAAAAAAATATTTTTGTTAATATTATTGAAATAAAAAAACCTGATCTTGATGCTCAGCTTGTTGCTGATAATGTTTCTTTACAAACTGAAAAACATTTATCTTATAAAAGGGCGATGAAAAAAGCTATTGAAAAAGCAATTTTAGCTGGAGCTGATGGTATAAAAATTAAAGTTTCTGGAAGGCTTGGAGGTGCTGAAATTGCTAGATCAGAATGGGATAAAGCAGGTAGAATTCCACTGCAAACTTTTAGAGCAAATATAGATTATGGGTTTTCTGAGGCTTCTACTAAATTGGGGCAAATTGGAGTTAAAGTATGGATATTTAAGGGAGAAATAAGAAAACAGAAAAAAAATAACAATGAATTTTTAAAATCCGCTAATTAACAAAAATGTAATTTTGTATAATAAATAATATGTAAAAAATGACGTATTTGGAGTTTTTGTATGTTAATGCCAAAGAGAGTTAAATATAGAAAGACTCATAGAGGTAGAATGAAAGGTATATCTAAAGGTGGAACGTCTTTGTCTTTTGGTAAATATGGAATTCAGGCGCTTGAACCTGTATGGATGGATAGCAAACAAATAGAAGCTGCTAGAGTAATATTATCTAGATTTACAAGAAAAGGTGGAAAGATTTGGATAAGAATATTTCCAGATAAGCCTGTAACAAAGAAACCAGCTGAAACTAGGATGGGAAAAGGAAAGGGAGACCCTCAATCTTGGGTTTCTGTTGTTAAACCAGGTAGAATATTGTTTGAGATAGATGGTATTTCAGAATCTGAAGCAAAAAGAGCTGTGATTCTTGCTTCTAGTAAGTTGCCAATACGTACAAGAATTTTAATTAGAGAAGATATTTAATTTTATAAATAATGAGGTTTAAAATATAATGAACCATAAAGAATTCAATTCCATTATAAAAAATATGTCTTATAGTGATTTAAATACTAAACTTAAGGAATTAAATGATAAAATTATTAAATTGAAATTTCGTAATTCTACATCTGGATTGAGCAATCCATTAGAAATAAGAGAATTAAGAAGGAATATAGCAAGAGTTAATACAGTTATTTTAAAAAATAGAAAAATATTATAAAACGGGTATTTTTATGATTTTAAATAGGAAAAAAAGAAAGTGTCGTTTTGGTATTGTTGTGAAAAATAATTCAAATAAAACAAGAATTGTTTCTATTGATAGAACATATAGACATAAATTATACAATCGTGTTATTCATAATAGTAGAAATTTTGTTGTGCATGATGAAAAAAATATTTCAAACGTTGGAGATAATGTTGAAATAATGGAAACTAGACCATTATCGAAAACAAAAAATTGGATAATTATTAAAGTTTTATAAATTTTATTTTAATATTTTAAAAGGATTAATATAAACAATGATTCAAGAAAGAACAATTTTAAATGTTGTTGATAATTCTGGTGCTAAAAAAATAAGGTGTTTCAGAGTTACAAAAGGATTTAAACGTAGATATGCTAGTCTTGGAGATATTATCCATGCGTCTGTACAACAAACTATACCACATTCAAATATAAAGAAAGGTGAGGTTGTCAAAGCTGTAATTGTTCGTACTGTTAAAGAGGTTCGTCGTAAAGATGGAACTTATATTAAATTTGATGACAATGCGGCTGTTATTATTAATAATGATGGAGAACTTGTTGGAACTCGCATTTTTGGACCAATTGCTAGGGAGTTAAGAGATAAAAATTATATTAAAATAATATCATTGGCATCTGAAGTAGTATAATATTTACTTTTTATTGCAGAAAAAAAGGATATGTTAATGTTTAAAATAAAAAAAAAAGACAAAGTTATTGTTTTGTCAGGTAAAGATAAAAATAAAACTGGTAACGTTATGGATGTATTTTTTGATAATAACAAAAGAAAGGTTGTTGTATCTGGTATAAATATTGTTAAAAAACATATTAAACCTACAAAAAATACGAGTGGTGGAATTGTAAGTAAAGAGTTGGCAATTGATGCTAGTAATGTTATGCTTATATGTAGTAAATGTAATCAACCTTCTAGAATTAAATTTGATAAACTATCTGATGGTAAAAAAGTTAGAGCGTGTTATAAATGTGGATCAATAAATATTTAAATTTATATATAATTATTGTATGATTTTTAAGAATGGAAAATGTTTTTTGGAGAAAATTAATAGTATGAATATACCACGTTTAAAATCTTTATATATTGATATAATAAGAAACAAAATGAAAGAAAAATTTGGGTTTAAAAATTTACATCAAGTTCCTAGTATTAAAAAAATTGTTATTAATATAGGATTAGGAGAAGCAAAAGAAAAAATTAAAATTATTGATATTGCAATGTCTGAACTTGCTGCTATTTCTGGACAAAAGCCTATTATATGTCGTGCAAAAAAATCAATTTCTAATTTTAAAATACGACAAGGGATGCCTATAGGAATTAAAGTTACATTAAGAAACTCTATCATGTATGAATTTTTAGATAGATTTATTAATATCGCAATACCACGCATAAGGGATTTTCGTGGCATTGATAAAAAAGGATTTGACAAGTATGGCAATTTTACAATAGGACTTGTTGAACAATACATCTTTCCTGAGGTTGATATTGAAAAATCTGATAAAATGAGAGGAATGAGTATAACTATAGTAACAAAAACTGAAAAAAAAGAATATGTTATTGCATTATTTGAATTGTTTGGAATACCATTTAAAAAAGTCAAATAATTGTTAGGAGAAAAAAATGGCAACAACTTCTGCTATAGCAAAAATGCACAAAATTCAAAAG
This sequence comes from Endomicrobium sp., assembly GCA_031263865.1. GTDB lineage: Bacteria > Elusimicrobiota > Endomicrobiia > Endomicrobiales > Endomicrobiaceae > Endomicrobiellum. The sequence continues at coordinate 23,044 of JAISEY010000002.1, read as the reverse complement.
TTTTCTACTAAATATAGGAATAGATGTCGTTTGTGTGGCAGACCAAGAAGTTTTTATAGAGATTTTGGTTTATGTAGAATATGTTTACGAAATTTGGCTAATAATGGTGAAATACCTGGTCTTACAAAGTCAAGTTGGTAAAATAATTTAATTTTGAGAGGGATTTTAATGTTTGTTGTAGATCCAATTTCTGATATGTTTGTACGTATTAGTAATGCAAATAAAAAATTTCATGAGAGAGTAGACATTCCTTTTTCAAAAATAAAATTTGAAATAGCTAAAATATTGAAAAATGAGGGTTATATTTTAGATTACAAGAATATAAAAGATGTTTCAAATAAAAATATTTTACAAATTATTCTTAAATATGCATTTAAGAATAAACCGGTTATTTGTGGTATTAAAAGAATATCTAAATCAAGTAGTAGAATTTATAGAGGATACAAAGATATTCCATTAACAGTTTCTGGTTTAGGAATTACTATTATTTCTACGTCTAATGGATTAATGACCGATAAACAAGCAAAAACAAATAAAATTGGTGGTGAAATAATAGGTTGTATTTGGTAATTATTTGTAATACTAATTTTATAATAATTTTTTGAGGTTTAAATAAAAATGAGTCGTCTAGGTAAAAAACAAATTTATATTCCTGAAAATATAAAAATATATTTTAAGGATAAAATTATTACTGTTGAAGGTCCAAATGGCAAACTTAATATGAAAATTTGTGACAAAATAAATATTAAATTTGATAAAAATAATATTTTTATTGAAACTGTTGAAAAATCAAAAAAAACAAATATGTTGCAAGGATTGTTTAGAGGTCTTGTAATTAATATGATAAGTGGAGCAATAAAAGATTTTAAAAAAGAGCTTGAAATTATTGGGCTTGGTTATAAAGCAGTTTTAGAAACTAATTTAAAAAGGATAATTTTAACAGTTGGATTTTCTCACACTGTAAGTATTGATATACCATATAATTTAAAAATTATATCAACAATTAGATCTGACAAAAGCACATTATTGTCGATAACTGGATCTGATAAATGTGAAGTTGGCACTCTTGCTGCAAAGATTAGAGCTGTTAAACCAGTAGAGCCTTATAAAGGGTTTGGGATAAGATATCTTGGAGAAAATGTAATTAAAAAAGCTGGTAAAGCAGCTATAAGCGTAAAGAAATAATAATTTTATTACAAGGAAGATTAATAAGTGAAGAATTCAAACAAAAAATTTAAATGTAGAGTAAAAAGAGTAAGACGGAAAATACATGGAACTAGTGTGGTCCCACGATTGTCTATTTATCGTGGATCAAAACATATTTATGCACAGATTGTTGATGATGATAAAGGAGTTACAATAGTATCAGAATCTACATTATCTAGTAAGTTTAAAAATGATTGTGATATTTCTACTAATTCAATTTCTGCAGCTAAACTTGTAGGTGAGTTGATTGCGAAAAAAGCTTTTGACGAAGGAATAAAAAAAGTTGTTTTTGATCGTAGAGGGTATAAATATAGTGGTAAAATAAAATCATTGGCTGATGTTGTAAGAAAATTTGGTATAAAATTTTAAATTAATATATTTTAATAAAATATTTTAGATGTTATATATAAAATTGTTTTATGGGGGTAAAGTTGTCTGAAGATTTTAGTAAAAAAAATAATTTAGATTTAAGAGAAGTTATTATTAGGGTAAATAGAGTTTGCCAAGTTACAAAGGGTGGGAAACGATTTTCATTTAATGCACTTGTTGTTGTTGGTGATGGTTGTGGTAAAATTGGCTGTGGCTTTGGTAAATCAAAAGAAGTTCAATCTGCAATAAAAAAGGGAAGTACTAAAGCATCAAAACATATGATATCTGTTAAATTAGAAGGAGATACTATTCCTCATGAATCAATAGGTTCTTTTGGTTCAAGTAAAGTTTTATTAAAGCCTGCATCATATGGTACAGGGATTATAGCTTCTGAGACTGTTAGAGCTGTTCTTAATGTTGTTGGTATAAAAAATATTCTTACAAAGTCAATTTGTTCATCAAATAGTTTTAATGTTGTTTATGCAACAATTGAAGCTTTAAAAAAACTTAGGTTGAAGGAAGATATTTTAAAAATAAGAGGTAAAGAGGTTCTAAATATATGATTAAAGCAGTAACTTTAAATAATTTGCATCCAGCAAAGGGATCAAAACACAGAAAAAAAATAGTTGGACGTGGTGTTGGATCTGGACATGGGCGTACATCAACTCGCGGGTCTAAAGGACAAAAATCTCGTTCTGGGGATGGTTCTAAAAAAGTAGGGTTTGAAGGTGGTCAAATGCCAATTTTTAGAAGATTACCTAAGAGAGGATTTAGTAGTTCAAAAATTAATAAAAATTATAATATTGTTAATGTAGAGGATTTAAATAAATTTGATGAAAATTGTATTGTTACTTTAGATGAATTAAAAAAAAAAAGACTTATTAATAAAAAAAAATATGTAAAAATTTTAGGCAATGGTAATTTAAAAAAGTCTTTAATTGTAAAAGCAAATAATTTTTCAAAATCTGCTATTTTTAAAATAGAATCTTTAGGTGGTAAAATTGAAGTTATAAAATAATATATTTATATGGAGAATATTTGAAAAAAATTACTGATGTATTTAAAATGTCTGAATTTAAAAAAAAAATTTTATTTACATTGTTTATTATTGTTGTTTATAGAATTGGAGCAACAATACCTATACCTGGAATAAATTCAGATGCTGTAAAATCTTTGTTTGCAACTTATAATAGTGGATTATTGGGTTTTCTTGATATGTTTTCAGGTGGAGCTCTTAATAGAATGTCTATTTTTTCTCTTGGAGTGATGCCATATATTAATGCTTCTATCATAATGGGCTTATTACAAAGTGCACATATTTTCCAATATTTAGATAAACTTTCTAATGAAGGGAATCACGGAAGAAAAAAACTTGTGCAAATTACTAGATTTGGGACAGTAATATTTGCAATTGTACAATCATTTGGTATCATAATGATAGCTAACAAAATACCTGTTTCTCTTGGTGTTCGAATAGTAACTGATTTTTCATTATCTTGGATTATTTCTTCTGTTATAACATTGGTTTCAGGTACAGTATTAATTATGTGGTTAGGAGAGCAAATTACTGAAAGAGGAATTGGAAATGGTGTATCTCTTATAATTTTTGCTGGGATTGTTGAAAGGATTCCAAGTGCAATTTTTAAATGTATAAAGCTTTTGAATACAAAAGAATTGAATATATTTTATTCTTTATCTTTTGTGTTTATTATATTTGTAATTTTAATTTCTGTTGTTTGGATTGAAACAGCACAAAGAAAAATTCCTGTTCACTATGCAAAAAGAATAGTTGGTAGGAAAATATATGACAAACAAATGTCTTTTTTACCAATAAAGATTAACCAAGCTGGTGTTATATCTGTTATTTTTGCTGTTTCAGTACTATCTATGCCATTAATGTTATTTAATATATTTCCTAAAATTGTTTTTTGTGGTTTTAATATATCTGAAAAATTTATTAATATGTTTAACAATAATTCTATTGTTTATAATATAGTTTTTGTACTATTAATTGTTTTCTTTTGTTATTTTTATAACTCTATATCTTTTAATCCTAAAGATTTGGCTGATAATATGAAGAAAATGAATGGATTTATACCTGGTATAAGGCCGGGAAGTCAAACTGAGTTATATATTAAAAATATTTTAGAAAAGATAACATTAACTGGAGCATTGTTTGTTGCATTTATTGCTGTTTTACCAGATTTTTTAAAACGTTTTGTTAATCTCCCGTTTTTTTTTGGTGGAACTTCTTTGCTAATAGTTGTTGGTATTGCTTTAGATACAATTGGACAAATAGAATCTTATTTTATAATGAAAAATTATGAAGATTTTATTAAAAAAAGTAATTTAAAAAAAAAATGGTTTAATGTATAAACTTTACATAAATAAAAAAATTAAAATTAATTAGGAAAATCAAGTGAATTTCATACTTTTAGGGCCTCCAGGTTCTGGGAAAGGAACTCAGGCAAAAAATATTGTTAAAAAATTTAATGTATCTAGTTTATCTACTGGAGAAATATTTAGAAACATAAAAAAACAAAATAATTCAATAAAAAAACTTATTTCAACTGGTAGACTTGTACCGGATAGGATTGTTATTGATATTTTATTTGATTGTTTTAAAAAAAACAAATATTTTGAAAGTGGTTTTGTTTTAGATGGATTCCCAAGAACTATAAGTCAAGCTAAAGGATTAAATGTTTTATTAAATTTAAAACATATAAAAGTTGATGTAGTTTTTTTTTTAGATGTTAATTCAAATGAAGTTATTAAAAGAATTTTGAAAAGAATGATTTGTTCATGTGGTTTAAGCTATAATATAATGTCTTACAATGTTGGGAATAGATACAATTATTGCATTTGTGGTAAAAAATTAAAAAAAAGAGATGATGATAAAGAAAAAGTAATTAAAGAAAGATTGTGTATTTATGAAAAATTTACAAAACCACTTATAGAATATTACAAAAAATTTGGTATACTTGTATATATAGATGGATCTAGAGATGAAATGTGTGTTTTCAAACAAATAAATTCTTATGTTAAAAAAAGAAATTTTTATTGATTTTGTATTGATGTTTTTATAAGTTTTAAAATATATTTCAAGAAAAGGGGTATATATTTAATTGAGTATTAAAAAATGTATTTTAAAATTGAAAACACGTGATGAGATAAAAAAAATTAAAATAGCTGGGAAAGTTGCATCAGATTTATTATATGATAAACTTGATTGTTTTATAAAACCAGGAATATCAACAAAATCAATAGATAATTTTTCTGAAAAGTATATAAGGTCATTTAATATGATTCCTGCGTTTTTAGGTATTAAAAATATTGATGGAAGTAATAGTTTCCCAGCTTCAGTTTGTGTATCAGTTAATGATGAAATTGTTCATGGTATACCTAATGATTATAAAATATTAAAATATGGAGATATAGTATCTGTTGATGTAGGTATAATTTACAAAGGTTATTATTGTGATGCTGCAAGAACGTATAGTGTTGGTAAAGTGGATTGCATTGCAAAAAAACTTATTAATGTGACAGAATTATCTTTGTATGATGGTATTTGTAAAATGTTGTCTGGCAACAAAATTGGAGATATTTCTAATGCTATTCAAAAAACAGTAGAAAAACATGGGTTCTTTGTAATAAAAGATCTTGTTGGGCATGGTATAGGTAAATCATTGCATGAATACCCTCAAGTTCCAAATTATGGAAAATCAGGAGTTGGGATTGAATTATTGTCAGGTACTGTTCTTGCAATAGAACCAATGGTTAGTATTTCTGATTGTGGTATATTTATGTTAAATGATTTGTGGACTATTGTTACAAGTGATGGTAGTTTAAGTGCTCATTTTGAACATACTGTTGCTATTACTGATAATGGATATGAAATATTAACAAAGGTATAAAAAATAATGTTAAAAAAAAATAGATTTAAAAAAAAAAATAGATTAAAGAAAAAAAAAATTAAAAAAAGTAGAATTAAAGAAAATATAATTAAAGAAAAAAAAAATAAGGAGAAAAAAAATAAAAAGAGTAGAATTAAAGAAGATATAACTATAGTTGATGGTATAGTTTTAGAATCTTTGCCGAATGCTTTTTTTAGAGTAGAAATTGTTGATAATAAAAATGTAGTTTTAGCGCGTATTTGTGGTAAAATGAAAGTTGGGAAAATAAGAGTTATACCTGGTGATAAAGTAAAAGTTGAAGTATCTAAATATGATTTAACAAGAGGAAGAATAATATATAGAGAAATATAATTTATTTTGTTATTTTGGAGATATTAATGAAAGTAAGGACATCTGTAAAATTAATTTGTAAAAAATGTAAGATAATTAGACGTTCTGGTGTTGTTAGAGTTGTTTGTTTGAATCCAAGACATAAACAGAGACAAAGATAATTAAATTATAAATATAAAAATTTATAATTATTTTTTGTAGAATATATAATTGGAGGATTGTATAAAATGGCTCGAATTGCAGGTATTGATTTACCAAACAGTAAAAAATTATATATTGCTTTAAGATATATATATGGAATTGGTCCTTTTGTATCTAATGAAATAATCAATGAATTGAATTTAAATGCAACAAAAAAAGTAAAAGATTTAACTGAAGAAGAAGTTAATAAAATAAGTAGTCTTATTTCTAAAAATTTGAAAGTAGAAGGAGATCTTAGAAGAGAAATACAATCAAATATAAAGAGATTAATAGAAATAGGATCTTATAGAGGAATTAGGCATAGAAGAAATTTGCCAGTAAGAGGGCAACGTACTAAAACTAATGGACGTACAAGGCGCGGGAAAAGAAAAACTGTAGGTTCTGGTAAATCGTCATTTTTAAAAAATAAAAAATAATTGTTATAGTTATTTGCAAAGTATTTTTTTGGAGGGGAAATATGTCAGATGTAAAAGCAAAAAATTTAACACATAAAAAAAAATATATTGGTGGAATTGCTAAAGCGTACATATTATCTAGTTTTAATAATACAATAATTAGTATAACGGATAATAATGGGAATGTTTTGGTTTGGAGTTCTGGTGGACAAGGGTTTAAAGGATCAAAAAAATCGACTTCTTTTTCAGCACAAATGACAGCACTTTCTGTTGGGAAAAAAGCTATTGATATTGGTGTTAAACAAATTTCAGTATTTGTTAATGGACCTGGACCTGGTAGAGAAACAGCAATAAGAGGATTGCAAAGTTCTGGTCTTAATATAAAAACTATAAAAGATGTTACTCCAATACCTCATAATGGATGTCGTTCACCTAAACTTAGAAGAGTATAATTTTATATTGGAGGCTTTAATAAGATGTCTCGTTATTTAGGATCGTCATGCAAGCTTTGTCGTCGAGAAAGAAAAAAACTTTTTCTTAAAGGTAACAAATGCTATTTAAATTGCATTTTTGAAAAAAAGAAGGGCAAAAATATACCCGGGCAACATTCTACGGTTAAATTTAGCAAAAAAATCTCTGACTATGCTATACATTTACGTGAAAAACAAAAAGCGAAGAGAATATATGGACTAACTGAAGAACAATTTAAACATTATTATAAGATAGCAGATAAAATGAAAGGATCAACTGGTGATAATTTGCTCAAAATGCTTGAATTAAGGCTTGATAATGTTGTTTTTTGTTTAGGTTTCGCTCTTTCTAAAAAAATGGCTCGTCAAATTGTAAATCATAAAAATATTTTTGTTAATGGTAAAAAAATTAATGTTCCGCGTTATCAAGTTAAAATTGGTGATATTATAACTATTTCTGATAAATATAAAAGTAACGATGTTATTAAAAAGTTAACAAACAATGAACAAAAAAAAATCCCAACATGGTTAAAATTTGATAAAGACAAAATTTCTGGAGAAGTAATTAATGAACCTATTTTGAGTGAAATTTCTTGTATTATAAATAGTCAATTTATAGTTGAATATTATTCAAAATAACTTTTATAATTTATTTATAGAATTTTAAAAATAGTAAAATAAAGTTATGTATATATTAGTGAGGGTATAATGAAAACACAAGATTTAAGTGATTTACAAAAACTTGATTTAGATGAAAAAACATCAACTTGTTCTTATGGTCATTTTACTGTTGGACCTTTTGAGCGAGGATATGGACATACAATAGGTAATTCTTTAAGAAGAATATTGCTTTCAAGTCTTGAAGGATATGCTATTACTTCTGTAAAAATTCCTGGAGTTTTGCACGAATTTAGTGTTATAAAAGGAATTAAAGAAGATGTATCAGAAATTATTTTAAATTTAAAGAGAGTAAGAGTAAAGTTGAATTCTAATTCTGGTGTAGAAATAATTAAATTAAAAATTGACAAACCTGGTAAAGTTACTGCAAAATATTTTGAAATTAATGATAGTATTAAAATAATGAATCCAGATCAAGAAATTGTTAACATAGATAATGATGGTAAGTTTGAAATTGAAATTACTGTTTCTTCTGGGAATGGATATGTTTTATCTGAAGACTTAAAATTGAATGACAAACAATATAACAATGATAATATTGGAATTATTTTTATTGATTCTTTGTTTTCACCTATAACAAAAGTTAATTATGAAGTTGAAAATATGCGTGTTGGACAAAGTTTTAATTATGATAAATTAATTATTGAAATATGGACAGATGGATCAATATTGCCTAAATGTGCATTAAAAAAATCAGCAGAGATTCTAAAAAGTAGACTTGATATATTTATTAATAGTGACAAATCTTTTGATTCTAAAAATGAGAAAGAAGTAAGTGATTTTTTTGATAGTCCAATAGAAATTCTAAATATTTCTACAAGGATATTGAATAATTTAAAAAAAGAAAACATAAAAACAATTTATGATATTGTAAAAACAAGTGAAGAAAAATTATTAAAAATTGATAATTTTGGGAAGCGTTCACTTGACGAATTAAAAAAAGAATTGATTAAAATAGGATTAAATTTTGGAATGAAAGAGGTAAAAACTAAATGATAAAAAATTATAATGGCAAAAAACTTGGAGTTACTTCTTCTCATAGGAAATCTTTAATTCGTAATATGGCTATTAAGTTATCAATTTATGAAAGTATAAGAGTTACTTTGCCAAGAGCTAAAGAATTGGTATCTTTTTTTGAAAAACTTATTACAAGAGCTAAAAAATCTGATTTAAATTCTATAAGAATTGTAAACAAAAAAATAAATGATAAAACTGTTGTAAAAAAAATTTTTGATGTTTTAATGCCAAGATATAAAAATAGGAATGGTGGATATACTCGTATAATAAAAGATAATATTAGACGTGGTGATAATGCAAATATTGTTATTGTTAGATTGGTTTCATAAAAATATACTTAAGGAGTTAGTATGTTTGATTTCATTTTTGGACTATTTTCGAATGATATGGGGATAGATCTTGGAACAGCATCTGTTCTTGTCTATATAAAAGGACAAGATATTGTGTTAACTGAACCTTCTGTTGTAGCTATGGAAAAAGATACAAAAACAGTTTTAGCTATTGGTATAGAAGCAAAAAAAATGTTAGGAAAAACTCCATCAAATATTATTGCTGTAAGACCATTAAGAAATGGAGTTATTGCTGATTTTGAGGCAACTGAAAAAATGATTAGATATTTTATAAAAAAAGTTCATAAAAAAAAAACACTTCTTCATCCTAGAATGGTTATAGGAGTTCCGTCTGGAATTACTGAAGTTGAAAGAAGAGCTGTTAAAGAATCTGCTGAACAAGCAGGAGCTAGAGAAGTTTATTTAATTGATGAACCAATGGCAGCAGCTATAGGAGCTGGTATTCGTGTTCAAGATCCAAAAGGAAGTATGATAGTTGATATTGGTGGTGGTACTACTGAAGTTGCAGTAGTTTCATTGGGTGGTATGGTTGTTGCAAAATCAGTTGATGTTGCAGGTGACAAAATGGATGAAGCTATAGTTCAATACTTTAGACGAAAACATAATTTAACAATTGGAGATAATACTGCTGAATTTGTTAAAATAGAAATAGGTTCTGTGTTTACTTTAGATGATGAATTGACAATAAATGTTAAAGGTAGAAATTTAATTACTGGCCTTCCAAAAACTATATCAATTTCTTCTAATGAAATCAAAGTTGCATTAGAAGACCCTATTAAAAGAATAATTGAGGTTGTAAAAAATGTACTTGAAGAAACTCCACCGGAATTATCAGCTGATTTAGTTGATAGTGGAATTATATTAAGTGGAGGTGGATCTCTTATAAGGGGTATTACAGAGTTATTAACAAAAGAAACAGAACTTTTAGTTAAGAGAGCTGATGATCCTATTACATGTGTTGTAAGAGGGACAGGTATGTATTTAGAAGAATTGGACAATATAAAAAAATCAAAAAGACAATAATTTTAGTAAAATATTGTTAATTGTATAAAACATTTTTGTATTGGTTTTATTAAATGTTTAAAAAAAATAAAAAAAACAGAAAATTTGTTGATATTTTATTTGTTTTTATTTTTTCGATTGGGTTGCTTTTTTTAATATGTAGATCTAATTATTATGTAAAATATATTGGAAATATTGTTTATAAAGTTGTATATAGTTCATACAATATATTTGATTATTCTTTTAATAATATATTTAACTTTATTAAATATATTGATAAAATTGATAAATTACAAAATGAAAATATTTTTTATAAGCATAGGAATATTGAACTTGTAAATAAACTTTATAATTGTGAATTGATTAATAATAAATATTATGAAATAAAAAAAATTTTAGATTTAAAAGAAAAATATAAAAAAGAAAAAATAGTTTTTGCAAATGTTTTTATAAAGAATCCGCATGAATTGTATAAATATATTATTATAGATAAAGGTGCAAATGATGGATTGTATAAAGATTTGCCAGTTGTTTATATTAATAAACATGATTTGAGTTTATTTGTAGTTGGGAAGATTTTTGAAGTATACAAAAAGTCATCTAAGGTTATTCTTATAACAAATCAAAAATGTGTTTTATCTGTTGAAATAAAAAATAAAAATATTAATTGTCTTTCTAACGGATTAAATTCAAATTTATTGAAAATAAGTTATATTCCAGCAGAATTTGATATAAATAAAGGAGATGAAATTATTACTAGTGAACTTAGTTCTGTTTTTAAAAAGGGGCTAAAAGTTGGGTTAATACAAAAAATATTAAAATTTAAAACAGAAAATTTTAAAACAGCAATAGTTAATGTTAATTTTAACATTAACAATATTCATGATGTCATTGTTTTCTTACCACATGATTAATAAAATATTTAGGGTTATATTATATTTTTGTATTTATATTGTTTTTTGTATATTGCAATTTTTTTTGCATAAATATACAAATTATTTTTATGTTTTACCAAATCTTATGTTTCTTTTTACAATATATAGTGGATTTAAAAAAAATGTTTTTGCTCAGATAATAGGATTTTTATTTGGAGTTACTTTTGATGTATTTTTATCAAATGTTTTTGGTGTCAATACTATAGTATTTGCTATTATTGGATATTTATCATATAAGTTAAGCAATTTTTTTGACAAAGATATAATTTTTGCTCAAATTTTCATTGTATTAGTTTTTAGTATCATATATTTAATATGTATATTGTTAATTTACTATATTATTCATGAAAATTATAATTTTAACATATACAACATTATTGGAATGATTACTACAATTATTAGTACACCGATAGTTTTTTATTTTTTTAAACATTTATAAAATATTGGATGTGAATTTGTGTGGAAATTAAAAAATAAGTTTAATTTATTTGGAACAAATAGACATAATATAGTTTTTTGTTTTTTTGTTTTTTTGTTTCTTTGTATTTCATTTCGCATATTTTATTTGCAAATTATTAAAGGTAATATGTATAAGATTATTTCTGAAAAGCAGAGATTTTACAATATATATGAATATGCTCCTAGAGGATTAATCTATTCATCTGATAATTGTATATTAGTTAATAATAAATTTAAATATATATTATTATATGATTCTTCAAGTAAATCAAAAAATAATTTATCACAAATTAATGTCAAACTTAGTAAAATTTTTAATAGAAAAGTAGAGTTATTTGAGGATAAGAAAAAACGATATGGGAAATCAACAAGATTTATTGATAATTTAACATTAAAAGATGTATTCAAAATACAAGAAAATAATATTAATTTATATGATAAAATTAATATTATTAAAAAACCTTATCGTGTTTATTGTTTTGATGATATGACTAGTCATTTGACTGGTTATACTAGTGAAGTTACATTTGATGAAATTAAAAAAAATTCAAGTTATAAAATTGGTGATTATATTGGCAGAGGTGGTATTGAACAAAACTATGATAAATATATTAGAGGCAAAAATGGTTATTTTCAATTTGAAACTAATGCAAAAGGTGAACAATTGAAACAAACAACATATGTTTTACCAAAAATTGGTGCAAATGTTTATTCAACAATAAATTCAAAACTACAAAAAGTATCTTATGAAGCTTTAAAAAATAGCAATACTGGTAGAGGTGCAGTTGTTGTTCTTGAAACTAAGTCTGGAGCTATACTTGCATTGCTGTCATTGCCTAGTTTTGATGCAAACAAACTTGGTAAAATTGAATTTTATAAAAATTTTATAAATAAAAGATCACCTTTTTTTAATAGAACATTGCAGGGATGTTATCCTCCAGGATCAATATTTAAAATAATAACATTTTCTGCAATTGTTGATATTTTAAATATTGATATATTAGATAAAAAAAAATGTGATGGTAATTTTAAACTTGGGAATAGAAATTATGTTTGCTGGGATAAACATGGGCATGGAGAATTGAATATAGTAGATGCAATGTCTAAATCATGTAATATTTTTTTTTATAAATATGCATTAGAAGTTGGAATAAAAAATCTTTTAGAGTATAGCAAAAATTTTTATATTGGATTAAAAACTGGAATAGATCTTCCAAATGAAAAAAAAGGATTTCTACCAATTATTGAATCTGCAAATACTGGGGGAAAACATTGGTTTAAGGGAGATACTCTTTCATTTGCAATAGGACAAAACTCATTATGTGTTACTCCACTGCAAATGGCATGTATGATGTCTATTGTTGCAAACAAAGGAATATATTATACACCATATATAGTAGAACAAATCAAAGATTATAATAACAATATATTATACAAACATGAACAAAAAATAAATGGTATGACAAAACTTAGTGATAAAACTTGGAATTTATTACATTCTTCTCTTATAAAAGTTATAGAAACTGGGACAGGGTGGAGGTGTAATATTAGAGATGTTAAAATTTCTGGTAAAACTGGAACTGCTCAAAATTATCATGGGAATGATCATAGTTGGTTTGTTTCATATGCTCCTTCAGATAATCCAGAAATATCGATAGCTGTTATTGTTGAAAATGCTGGAAGTGGTGGATTGAGTGCTGTTCAGATAGCAAAGAAAATATATAATGTTTATTTTAATAATATAAAAATAGAAAAATATTAAATCAGCATGATATTTAATTTTAATAAAAAATATAATATTTTTGGGATAGACGTATATATATTGTGTATAATATTTATTTTAATGATTTTTAGTTTATTAGGAATATATTCTGCAGGCAACAGTTCTGGTAATTCATTAAAATATATATATATTCAATTTATAGCGTTTTTTATTGGATTTATATGTATTTTTGTTTTTTCAAAAATAAATTATAAATATTATGAACATTCATATAAATTAATTTATATTCTATCATTAATTATTTTAATATCAGTACTTATTTTTGGATCAACAAAGAGAGGAACAAAAGGATGGTTTGATTTTGGATTTATTTCTTTCCAACCTGTAGAAATTGCAAAAATACTGTTTATTTTATCTTTTTCATCATTTATAGATTTAAATGAAAGAAAAATTAAAAAAATATATTTTTTTATTTTTTCATTAATAATGTTTTTTGTACATTTAATACTTATAATGATGCAGCCAGATTTTTCTTCAACATTATCATATTTTCCAGTTGTTTTAATTTTATTTTTTATAATTGGGGTAAAAAGTTTTTATATATTATGTTCAATTGTTTTTTTTATTTTTTTAATTAGTGTTCCTTTTTTTAAAATTATTATTAACAGTGTGTTAATTCTAGAGACTTTCCAAGAAAAAATTATAACAGTTTTTACTAATGTTATATTTTTTTTAAAAACAGGATATAAAATATTTTATTTTATAACTATATTGTTATTTTTAATAATTTATTGTTTAATGTTTTTAAAAAAAAATAAAATCAAAGTTAAATGGTTTTATATTTTTTGTTTATTTTGTTCAATGTTGATTGGATGCATTGGATCTATTTTTATTGAAAAATATTTGAAAGATTATCAAAGAAAAAGACTTATAGTATTTATAAATCCAAACATTGATTCTAAAGGTGCTGGATATAATATAATACAATCTAAAATAACAATAGGGTCAGGCAAATTATTAGGGAAAGGGTTTATGAATGGGAGTCAGACACAATTTGGATTTCTTCCAGAACAACATACTGATTTTATTTTTTCATCTATTTGTGAAGAATTTGGATGGGTTATATCACAATTAATAATTATTTTATATTTTGTTCTTATATATAGAGCGTTTGTAATAGCAAAAAAATCTCATGATAGATATGGATATCTTGTTGCTATAGGTATTGCAACAATGTTTTGTTTTTATGTTATAATGAACATAGGCATGGCTATTGGTATTATGCCTGTAACTGGAGTGCCATTGCTTTTACTTTCTTATGGGGGATCGTCTGTTTTTTCATCTTTGTGTGCGATTGGTATTTTATGTTCAATAGATATTAATAATAGATATTATTAATAAATTTTTATATATTTGAAAAAATATATTAAAATGTAATAAAATTTATAACAAACATGGATTAGTAATATTTGCATGTTTGTTTTTAATACTTTAAAAAAGGAGTAGTAGAGATGAGAAAAGCTTTGTTGTTGGCAATGTCTATGGTATTATTTGGATTTTCATTTATTGCTTGTGGTAGTAAAAAAGAATCAAATGAAACTGTCGCTCAGGAATCTGTTGATGATACACAGACACAAGAAGAATCACAAGAAGCTACATCAGAAACATCTAAAAGTTAGATATTTTGTTAATTTTTTTAATTTTAACAAAGTATAATTTTAAGTCAATCCCTTCATATAATAGATGTTTTATTAAATTATATGAAGGGCATTGATTTTTTGCTTTGTATTTAAAATTTTTAAGAAAAAGATATAAGTTGTAATATGATAAAAATTCCTGTTATAAAAATTTCATATGATAAATTACTTTCTAGATTAGGCTATTTTAAAGCTAAAACAAAAATTGATAGAAAGATGTTTTGTATGATTAATGAAATTTTAAATTTTTCTCAAAAGTTTATCATACCAAGTGTTGCAATAAATTTTGAAAACATAATTAATATTGACAATGAAATTGTTTTTAAAAATGGATATAAGATAAAAAGTTTTAATGTTTCAACTCTACTTAAAAATAGTTTTGGAGCTTATGGAGTTGTTGTTACAATAGGCAAAAGTTTAGAACGAAAAAGAAATGATTTTTTAATTAATAAAAAAATTTTTGATGCTTTAATTTTAGATGCTGTTGGATCTGTTGCAACTGAAGAAGTTATAAAATTAGTGTATGCTCAAATATACGATTGTGAGAAAGAGAAAAAAAATATTTTAACAAAAAGATATTCTCCTGGTTATGGTGATTGGTTTCTTGAACAAAACATGGAATTTGTAAATTGGGTTGGTGCCGAAAAAATAGGTGTCAGTCTAAATGAGCATTATCAAATGAATCCTGAAAAATCTGTTTCTGCTATTATAGGAGTAGAGAAGTTAGAAATGTGAGGAGTTTTTATTAAAAATATATGATTTGTAAAAAAAAGTTTTTAGATATATTAAAAAAAAGAGTATTAATAATGGATGGTGCTACTGGAACTGAACTTCAATCAAAAAATTATCTTAATGGAGTTACAATACCTGAAGAGTTGAATATAAAATTTCCAAATAGAATATCTGATATTTATCGTTCTTATATAAATTCTGGTTCTGATGTAATACTTTCTAATACATTTGGAGCAAATTATATAAGGTTGAAACATTATGGTCTTTTAAATGAAGCTGATAATATAGTGTGTTTAGGAATAGAATTAGCAAAAAATATTTCTAAAGATATTATTGTAGCTGGAGATATTTCTCCAATAGGAGAGTATATAGAACCTTTGGGTAAAAAATCATTTGATGAGGTTTATGATTCTTATGCTTTTCAAGCATCTTTGTTACAAAAGTATGGTGCAGATATAATAATTATCGAAACTATGACTGAAATAAAAGAATTAAAAGCAGCTATTTTAGCAGCAAAAGAGAATTTTGAAGGGGCTATTATATCTCAAATGACATTTTCAAAAGATGGGATTAGTGCTACTGGAACAGATTTGAGTAGTTTTATATCTATTGTTGAAAGTCTTGAAGTTGATGTATTAGGACTAAATTGTTCTATAGGTTCACAAGATTTAGTAAAGTTAATTAAATTTTTATGTTGTAATACGAATTTGCCAATATCTTTTAAACCAAATGCAGGTGTTCCTATATTAGTAAATCACAAAACTTTTTTTCCTGAAACAAAAAAAGAATTTATTAAATCGAGTTTAGATGCATATTCTTATGGTGTTAATATGTTTGGTGGATGTTGTGGAACTACTCCAGATTTTATAAAAAGTCTTTCTAATGAATTGAGATTTAAACCTCCTATAAAACGTAAAATAGTAAATAAATGTTTTTTTTCTAGTAGAACAAAAGCTATTGATATTAATGATGTAAAAAAGCCAATATTCATTGGCGAAAGAATAAATCCTACAAATAGAAAACAAATTCAAAGTGAATTGTTATCTGGTAATTTAACTACTATAAAAAACGAAGCAAAATTACAAGTAAAATTTGGATCAAAATTTATTGATGTAAATATTAGTGTTCCTGGTGTAAATGAAAAGAAACTTCTTGTTGATTCAATAAACCAAATACAAGAAATTATTAATGTTCCACTGTGCATAGATTCAAGTGATTCTTATGCAATAGAAGAAGCAGTTAAAAATTGTGCTGGTAGACCAATTATAAATTCTGTTAATGGAGAACAAAAAAAATTAGATTCTATACTGCCTATAGTTAAAAGATTTGGTACTGGTATTATTGCTCTTACAACTGATGATAATGGTATACCAAAAACTGCTGAAGATAGATTAAATATAGCAGAAAAAATTTTGAACAATGCATTAAAATTTGATATTGATATAAAAAATATTATATTTGATTATCTTGTGTTGTCAGTTAGTTCATCACAAAATCAAATTATTGAAACGTTTAAAGCTATGAAGGAATCAAAAATAAGATATCCAGAGTGCAAACTTGTTCTTGGTATATCAAATGTGTCTTTTGGATTACCATCTAGACAAACAATAAATTCAACATTTTTAAAAATGGCAGTTGATTGTGGACTTGATTTTGCAATTGTTAATCCACATGAAGATTGGGATATAGATGATAAAATTGCAAGAAAATTACTTAATGATAATAGCATTTCGGAATATATTTCAAACTTTTCATCTTTTAAAAAACCTGAATCAAAAAATATTAACAAAACAAATTTTATTAATATTGATGAAGAACTTTATTTTGCAATTATTAATGGAGATCAAGATTCTATTCCTTCCATTTTAGATAATATTATTATTAAATTTGGGAACAATGATCGTTTCTTCAAATCTATGAATGATAATATTTTAAATGCTCTTAATGTTGTTGGTAAAAAATTTTTACTAAAAGAATATTTTTTGCCTCAAATAATTATGTCTGCACAATCTGCTCAATTAGCATTTTCAATAATTAAATCTTTTCTAAAAAGAAGCAATGTTGTGTCATCATGTGGTAAAATAATAATGGCAACTGTAAAGGGAGATATGCATGATATAGGTAAAAACATAGTGTCTACTGTATTAGAAAGTTATGGATTTGATGTAATAGATATGGGAATAAATGTTGATTCAAAATCAATAATAAATAAAGCATTAGAAATAAAGCCTGTTGCTATAGGATTGTCTGCTCTTATGACAACAACAATGCAAGAAATGGAAACAGTAATAAAACTAAAAAATTCTAATTGTTCATATATAAAAATTATTGTTGGAGGTGCAGCTGTAACAAAAAAATTTGCAAAAGAAATAAAAGCTGATGCTTATGCAAATGATGCAATAGAAGCAGCAATTTGTATGAAAAAATTTATAGAAAAATAGAATTAAATTTTTAAATATATAATTTTGTTTTTATAATATTGTTGTTTAGTATGTAAATTGTTTTGAATATTGATATATTTTAATTTAAATGAAAAAAATAAGAATAAGATATTTTATTTTGATTATTGTTGTTATTATGTTGTGCTTTAATGGAAGAAATAAGATTTTATTAAAGAGGTTTATTGAACAAAAAAAAATAAAAATTAATATAGAAAGTGAAAAAAATAAAAATAAAATATTGAAAAAAGAAATATATATGTTAGAAAATGTAGAAGATTATATTGAAAAATATGTTAGGGAAAAGTTAAATGTAATGTCTTTTGATGAAATTGAATATAGATTTGATTTATAGTTTTTGTGTTTAAATAAATTTAATAATTTTTTTGTTTAATATAAATTAGTTTAAAATGTAGTGATAATTTTTATATTTGTTAGGAAAATATTTTATTGTATAATAAAAATTTAGCTATGAATTATAATTTAAAAAAAACTTATAAACAGGTCCTTGATTTATTAAATATTATACATTTGTTGAAAAAAAGTTCTATTTTGGTTGTTGGAGATGTAATGGTTGATAAATTTATATTTGGAATAACAACAAAAATTTCTCAAGAAGCTCCAGTTCCAATAGTTGAAATAAAAAAAGAAAGAGAAGTGTTGGGTGGAGCTGCTAATGTTTTGAATAATATAATATCTTTTGGAGCTAAAGCATTTATTGTTGGAGTTATTGGTAATGATGTAGATGGTGAAACTATTGTTAAAAAAATATCTAAAAAAAATAGTTATAATTGTTTAGTTAAAACTTACGATAGGCCAACAACTGTTAAATCTAGAATTATTGCTTCTGGACAACAAATTGTTAGGATTGATAAAGAAAAAAAAGGTTTTTTTGGAGAACATATTGAAAAAAAGATAATTTATAACATAAAAAAAAATATACATAATGTAGATGCAGTAGTAATATCTGATTATGGTAAGGGAGTTATTAGTGATTTAGTTATAAAAAATATTTCTTTTTTATCAAAAAAATATAAAATACCAGTTTTAGTTGATCCAAAATTTGATAATTTTAAAAAATATAAAAATTTTAGCGTAATAACTCCAAATGAAAAAGAAGCAATTGATTATATGAATATGAAAAATATAAAAACTGACAGTGATATTGCTTTGCTTGGTAATAAAATTATTGATTTACTATGTGTTAATTGTGTAGTTATAACACGAGGAGAAAAAGGCATTGTTGTTATTCAACAAAATAACAACACTGTAAATATTCCATCTAGATCTAAGGAAGTTTATGATGTTACTGGTGCTGGAGATACTATTATTTCTGTTATGAGTTTAGTATTGTCTGTAAAGTTTGATTTGTTAATCGCTTCAGAGATTGCTAATTTTGCAGCAGGAATAGTTGTTGGTAAAGTTGGAACAGCTACTACTAATTCAAGTGAACTTATAGCAACAATAAAGGATTTTTATAAAAATGAAATCAATAGTAATAATACCATCTAGATATAGTTCAACTCGTTTACCAGGTAAACCATTAATATTTATAAATGGAAAATCTATTATACAACATACAATAGAAAAGGTTATGTTATCTAGGGATATAGATTCTATTGCTGTTGTAACAGATGATCATCGTATTTATAAAGCTGTTAAAAAATTAAACATAGATGTTTTTATGAGTCCTAAAACGTGCAAAAATGGAACTGATAGAATTGCTTTTGCTGCATTAGAATTTTTAAAAGATTATGATATTTTTATTAATGTTCAATGCGACGAACCATTAATTGATTATAAACTTATAGATGAATTATTATTTTTGCTTAAAAACAACAAAAATATTGAATATGCAACTGCTATTTGTAAAATAATTAATGAAAAAGATTTGTATAATAAAAATGTTGTAAAAGTTGTTATTAATAAAAAAAAATATGCAATGTATTTTTCAAGATCAGCTATACCTTATGGTAAAAATTTTAGTAATTTTATATTTTATAAACATATTGGAGTATATGCATATAAAAGAGAATTTTTAATAAATTTTTCAAAGATGGGGACATCATATTTAGAAAAAATTGAGGATCTTGAGCAGTTAAGAGCTTTAGAAAATTGTAAAAAAATAAAAACTATAATTTTTGATCATGATTTTATTAGTGTTGACACAATTGATGATGTATTAGAGGTAAAAAAATATTTATGAAAAATAAGATAATAAACAAACAAATAAAAATAAATGAAAATATTATATTATCGAATGATAGTCCTATTGTCATAATAGCAGGACCGTGTGTTATTGAAAGTGAAAAACATGCTATGTTTTTAGCTGAAAAATTGAAAAAAATAACATCTGATTTAAAAATGCCATTTATTTTTAAATCATCTTATGATAAAGCTAATCGTTCTTCATTTGATTCATATAGAGGTCCTGGAATTGATGAAGGTATTAAAATTCTTGCTAAGATTAAAAATTATTTAAATTTACCAATAATTACTGATGTTCATTCTGAGGATCAGGTGCAAATAGTTTCAAATAATGTAGATTTTTTACAAATTCCTGCATTTTTATCGCGTCAAACTGATTTAATTAAAGCTTGTGCTTTTACAAAGAAACCTGTCAATATTAAAAAAGGTCAATTTTTGGCTCCTGATGATATGAAAAATGTTGTTATAAAAATGGAAAAATTTGGTAATAAAAAAATTGCTCTTACAGAAAGAGGCACATCTTTTGGTTATCATAATCTTGTTGTTGATTTTAGAAGTATAGAAATAATGAAATCTATAGGATACCCTGTAATTTTTGATGTAACTCATAGTGTTCAAATCCCAAGTGGTTTTGGTACGTCTAGTTCTGGGAATAGAGAATTTATATTACCTTTGTCAAAAGCTTCTGTTGCTGTTGGTATATCTGCTTTATTTTTAGAAGTTCATGATGATCCAAACAATGCACTTTCAGATGGTATGAATAGTCTTGATATAAAAGATTTTAAGCAATTGTTGATATATATTAAAACTATAGATTCTTTTGTAAAAAAATATAAATTATAAAATTAATATATTTTTGTTATATAAAGTGAGGTGTTATGGAATCATTCCTTTCTATTAATAATAATATTATAAAAAAAATAAAAAATATTAAATTTTTTGCTTGTGATGTTGATGGTGTATTAACTCATGGTGAAATGATAATTCTTGAAAACAATGAAGAAATAAAGATTTGGAATGTTAAAGATGGGCTTGGATATTATGAACTTTTAAAAACTGTTCCAAGAATAAAAACAGCTTGGATAACTGCTGGTAAATCGAATCAAGTAAAAATACGTGCAAATAGCATTGGTATAGATTATGTTTTTCAAGATTGTATGAATAAACTTGAAGCTATAAATGAAATAATAAAAAAAGAAAAATTAAGTTTATCTGAGATTGTCTATATTGGTGATGATATTATTGATATTTGTGTTTTAAGTGTTGTTGGCTTCTCTGTTTGTCCTTTAGATGCTTCTGAAGATGTAAAATGTATTGTTGATTATATTTCTAAATTTAATGGTGGTTGCGGTGTTGTAAGAGAAATAATAGAAATTATAATGAAAACAAATGGTTTATGGGGAAAAAATATATATAAATAACATATTAAATATTTAATGTATTTTTTATAAAATGTGCAATATTAAATTTGATATTAAATATAAAACTAAAAATGTATGTTTGTTTATTATTTTTGTTATTGTTTTTTTTTCATATAAAGCAAAAATTGTGTGCATTGAAAACAATTTTAATAAAAGTGAACATTTAATGAAAAACTTTTCATTTGTTAAAATTGATAAAAATGTAGTAAAAATGTTACTTAATTCCGACTATGCTGAAATATTGAGTAATAATATTGCTAATTTAAAACATTTAAAAATATTTTTTTATGATAAAAATGGCAAATATATTGCAACAGTATTTGCAAATAGTGCAAGGGTTGATATTGTAACTTGCAATATTTTTTGTAATGATAAATGTATTATAATTACTGCAAAAAAAGAACGTTTTGATACAATAAATTTAATATATAATGCAAAAAATAAAATGTTTTATAGTAATAATGTTGTAAAAGTTACAGAAAAAAATAATTCAATATCTGGTATAGGATTTGAGTCCGATTATAGATTTAATAAAGTTTTAATAAAAAACTAAAGGATATTAATTGATTAAATTTTTTTTTATTTTTTTTGTTTTTTTTATTTTTTGCATTAATATTTTTGCTAGTAATATTATTGTTTCTGATGAAATTGTTTCTTTTAATAATAATTCAAAAAATTATAGATATGAAATTATTGCTGATAAAATAACCTACAATGAAAAAAAAAAAAAATTTTTTGCTTGTGGTAATGTTTTGCTAATTTTTAAAAATTATGATAGTGATAAAAATTTTGAAATACATAGTGATTTTGCAATATATAATATACATAATAAAATTGGAAAAATGTTTGGTGGTGATGTTTTTATAAATCATTTTAAAAATGATATGACTAAAATATTTACATTAAAAGCTAAAGAAATTTATTTAGATATTAATAAAAACGTATTTAAAGCATACGATGATGTTGAAATTGAAACTTTAGCTTGTACAATATATTCTAATAATTGTGTTTGTGATATAAAAACATTTGATGTTTTTTTGAAAAGTGTTAGGGAAAGACCTGTTGCAAATATTTTTTTACGTAATAAAAAAATAATATGTGAGTCAAATGAAATGATTTTTTATAATAACAAAGAGATAGCAATGAAGGGTTCTGTACTTTGTAAAATTAATGGAATGTAAAATGATACTAAAAGCACAAAATTTATCTAAAAAATATAAAAATAAAATTATTGTTGATAATGTAACTATTGAAATAGGATCTGGAGAAGTTGTTGGTTTACTTGGGCCAAATGGTGCCGGTAAAACAACTACTTTCTATATGATAGTTGGTATTGTTAAACCTGATTATGGAGATATTTATTTTGGTGATAAAATAATAACTAATTTGCCTATGTATAAAAAATCAAAAATTGGAATAGGATATCTTACACAAGAAACATCAATATTTAGAGGACTTAGTGTAGAAGATAATCTTATTTCTATAGTTCAAATGCTTAA